>CAVKUD010000166.1:0-6693 GCA_963659315.1 Senegalimassilia sp.
GGCTGATTGTTCTTTAAAACAATGAGCTCACTCTCAGAATGAAGCCTGTCAAATATTTTAGCCGCTTGCCCTTTATTAAACTGTGATATTGGAATAAGACTTTGTAAAAAATTTGTTGCAATCGCCATATAAACACCTCCGTTTTCTTTATATTATTATATGTAGCCTCCTTTGAAAAAGTCAATAATTTTCATTACAATTTTACAACAAATTTTCACTTATTTTTGCATACTTTGATATAGAAAAAGGGCACCGCCCTCAGGCGATGCCTTTTCAAACCACATTATTTCTTTATTATTCTGTTCTTTCCAAAATGCAGCTTCATCACATACCAAAGCTCTGTTGCAATGAAGATTGATGAATAAGAACCGCAAAGCAATCCAACCATAAGTGGTAATGCAAACTCACGGATTGATGATACTCCCATGATGAAGAGTAACAATACCATGATGAAGGTTGTGATTGATGTATTGATGCTTCGTGAAAGTGTCTGTGTAAGAGACTTATTTGCTATCTCTGCCAGGCTCTCTGCATCCTGATTCTTAAGTCCATGCATGTTCTCACGGATACGATCAAAGATAACGATTGTATCGTTGACTGAGTAACCTACTATTGTAAGCATACATGCAATGAATGTTCCACCAACAGATATACGGATAAGTGCATATGCTGTGAGCACTACGAGCACGTCATGTACAAGGGCAAGGATTGCACTTGTGGCAAAACGGATATCCTTAAATCTGAACCAGATGTAAAGAAGCATGAAGATACATGCAACAATAACTGCCTTAATTGCATCTGCTCTCATCTCACTGCTGATTGTTGAGCTGATACTCTGTGTCTCGATTGATGACTCATCTACTCCAAACTTTTCAACGAGCATGTTATCAAGCTCTTCACGCTCATCAAGTGTAAGTGTACGTGTCTTTAATACAATATCTGTGCTTCCGTTTACTGTAGTTGCCTGGATTGCATTGTCCCCGATTACGGCTGCAACCTCTGGTACAATGTCAGACTCAACCTGCTCTACAGTATAATCCTTTCCAAAATCTGCCTTTGTAGATGTACCACCAGCAAACTCAAGGCTGTAGTTTAACGCCTTGCTTCCCTGAGCACTGTGTACTCCCATTCCTACAAATCCAGCAACGATTATTACAAGAGAGATAGTAAAGTAAACTGCCTTGTGCTTTAAGAAGTTGATTGGCTTTCTCTCTTTTGCCCTGCCATACAACTTCTCTGACTTGAAGCCGATTGCGTACAGTCCCTGCATTAAGTACTTTGCTACAAAGAGCGCTGTAAACAGTGATAATACGATAGAAATTATAAGTGTATAAGCAAATCCCTTTACTGTACCAGAACCAAGTATCATAAGTACAAGGGCTGCAATAAAGGTTGTTACCTGTCCATCAAGGATGGCTGAAAGTGCTTTCTTATATCCTTCGTTTATTGCTGAGCTTACTGTTCTTCCTGCTGCGATTTCCTCTCTGATACGGGCAAATACAATGACGTTTGCATCCACCGCCATACCAATACCCAGGATAATACCTGCGATACCAGGAAGTGTAAGTGTTATCTCAAACCAGTATACAAATGCAATTACGAGTGATGTATAAATTCCAAGTCCTACAGATGCTGCAAATCCTGAAATACCATACATTACAATCATGAAAAGCATTACAAGCGCAAGACCGATTCCTGCTGCCTTGATTGATGATGAAAGAGCTGCTCCACCGAGCTGGGCACCCTCTACATTAGATTCCAGTTCCTGAAGCTTTAAGTTAATAGCACCGACACGGATAAATGTTGCAAGGTTTTCTGCTTCCTGGAAGTCAGACATACCGTTGATTACACAGTTACCGTCTGTGATTGCTGCGCTTACTCTTGGCACACTGATGAAATGGTCATCATAGTAGATACCAACGCTCTCGCTGTTTGCATATGCGTCTGTTGTCACATCCGCCCATGTCTGGACAGCATCATCCTTGAGTGTAAGTGCAACAACTGGTGTGCTCTGCTGTACACCTGAGCTGCTCTTCTCATATGTAGCCTCTGCTGATTTTACATCTGAACCAGTCATGACAACTGAACCATTGTCAATAAGAGTGTCAATGTCATAGTTCAATACATACTCACCTGTTGAAGAATCATATGAGTAGTTTGCATTTCCATCTGAATCCTTCTGTCTGATGAAATATAAGGCTCCCGGACTTCCCAGGTCATTAAGTACCTCGTTGGCATCATATACACCAGGGATTTCTACAGTGATTCTGTCATCTCCAACCTGGTAAACTGAATACTCTGTTGTGTAGCTTGCAGCTCTTTCCTCAAGCTTTGCTATTGTATCAGCGATATCAGTTGCTGATGGGTTGTCCTCCACAATATCATATGCGATTGATACACCACCAGATAAGTCGAGTCCGAGCTTGATGCCCTCTGACTCCTTTGAGTTGTCAGTTTCCTTCTGACTTGCGCTAGTGTCGCCTAATATTGTAGATGCATACCAGCCTGACAGTCCCAGGCAGGCAAGGATAAGCAATACAATAACGACTCCTTTTCCTTTTTTCATTGTAACTCTACCTTCCTATTTTGTTTTAAGCCTCTGCAGCCTTAATCATAATCGCACATTCAATACGTTTCTTCTGAAGCTCACATCCCAGATCATATGCATCTGTGATTGTACCGTGGAAGTTATATGAATTAGCAGCACATCCTCCACTACAGTAGAAGCGTGCAAAGCAATTACGACATTTTTCTTTGGCATAAACGTTACAGCACTTGAACTCATCTCTGATTTCTGTAGCCTTTACCCCATCCCATACATTGCCCATCAAAAAGTCTTCATTTCCGACAAACTGATGGCATGGATATAAGTCTCCCCAAGGTGTCACTGCCAGATACTCTGTACCTGAACCGCATCCTGAAAGTCTCTTATATACGCATGGACCGCCTTCGAGGTCTATCATAAAGTGGAAGAAATTAAAGCCTCTTCCCTCTTTATTTCTCTTAACCATCTCAGCTGCAAGCTTATCATATTCCTCAAAAAGGGTTGGTAAATCATCCTCAGTCAAAGCATAGGCATCTGTTGGCTGTGCAACTACAGGCTCAACTGATATCTGTTTGAAGCCAAGATCTGCAAGATGAAGTACATCCTTTGAAAAATCAGTGTTAAAGTGTGTGTATGTTCCTCTCACATAGTATCTGTCCTGATTACGGCTCTCTGCAAGCTTCTGGAACTTTGGAACGATAAGGTCATAGCTTCCTGCTCCCTTTCTGAAAGGACGCATTCTGTCATGGACTTCTTTTCTTCCGTCGATACTGAGTACCACATTATCCATTTCCTTGTTGGCAAATTCCATAATGTCGTCATTTAAGAGCACACCATTTGTTGTGAGGGTAAAACGGAAATGCTTGTCATGAAGCTTCTCCTGCTCTCTTCCGTATGCAACAAGCTGCTTAACCACATCAAAATTCATAAGCGGCTCGCCACCGAAAAAGTCTACCTCAAGGTTTCTTCTGTTGCCTGAGTTTGCGATAAGGAAGTCAAGTGCCTGCTTTCCTGTCTCGTAATCCATCAGGGCTCTTCTGCCATGATACTCACCTTCCTCTGCAAAACAATACTTGCATGCAAGGTTGCAGTCATGAGCGATATGTAAACAAAGTGCCTTCACTACTGTAGGACGTTTCTTAAAGTCAATGACCTTATTCTCATATACATCCTCTGTAAAAAGCTCCTCGTTATTCTTTAATTCATTTACTTCTTCAATTGCCTCGTCTATTTCCTCTGCAGGATACTTTCCTGACAAAGTATTTTTTATCTCTTCTGGTGAATTATTCTCAAACATCTCTATGACATCATATGTCACATCATCCACCACGTGAATTGCTCCACTATTTACATCTAAGACAATATTATAGCCGTTGTTCTTATACTGATGAACCACTACAATATTCCTCTCTTTCTAATCCTAATTTGTTATTCAATATATAAATCATTTAACATACAAATGCGCAAATAATCAGAACATATATAAGCAATATGCTTAATTGTTGCTGGTTTTGCTTCATTTTGTAATTTTTCCCATAATCACAAAAATGACCGCACGCTATGCGCGCGGTCGATTTGCATCAATCATAATTCAAACTATTTGTACTGCTCACAAGTCTGATTTCCAACTGTACAAGAAGTCTTGCAAGCTGACTGGCATGATGTCTGGCACTCGCCACATCCGCCTTTTTTGATTGTGTTCTGTAACTTTCTAGTATTTAATGTCTTTACGTGCTTCATTATAATCTCTCCTTTTCGCTCTCATCATTTTTGATATGCTCAGCCCAAGAAACTATCGTTTCTTAGGCTGTACGGGCAGTCGCCCTATCAAAAGTGCTGAACATGACTGCTCTCGTGCAAGCACATCGCATTCATGTTTAGCACTTTTGGCATGTCTCGTTGCCTTCGCTCATTATATCATAACCACAGCCACATGAAAAGTATTTTTTACAGTTCACAGTTGTTGACTGTTCTTGGGAATGGGATTACGTCACGGATATTTGACATTCCTGTCAAGTACATTACGCATCTCTCAAATCCCAGTCCAAATCCTGCATGACGGGCAGAACCATATTTACGGAGGTCAAGATAGAACTTGTAGTCATCCTCATTAAGTCCTAACTCCTGAATTCTTGCAAGGAGCTTGTCATAATCATCCTCACGCTGGCTTCCTCCGATAATCTCTCCGATTCCAGGTACGAGACAGTCAACTGCTGCTACTGTCTTGCCATCCTCGTTGAGCTTCATGTAGAATGCCTTAATCTCCTTTGGATAATCTGTGACAAATACAGGTCTCTTGTAGATTTCCTCTGTGAGGTATCTCTCATGCTCTGTCTGGAGGTCACATCCCCATGATACCTTGTAGTCAAACTTGTCATTGTGCTTTGAAAGGATATCAATAGCCTCTGTATAGGTCACTCTTGCGAAATCATTGCTTACCACATTCTCAAGTCTGTCAAGGAGACCCTTGTCCACAAAGTTATTGAAAAATGCCATCTCTTCTGGAGCATTCTCAATTACATAGTTGATGACATACTTAAGCATTGACTCAGCAAGCATCATGTCATCCTCAAGGTCTGCAAATGCGATTTCAGGCTCAATCATCCAGAACTCGGCAGCATGTCTTGTTGTGTTTGAGTTCTCAGCACGGAAGGTAGGTCCGAAAGTATATATATTCTTGAATGCCATAGCATATGTCTCGCCGTTAAGCTGGCCTGATACAGTGAGGTTTGTAGGCTTGTTGAAGAAGTCCTTTGAGTAATCAACCTCTCCATCCTCTGTCATTGGCAGATTGTTCATATCAAGTGTTGTAACCTGGAACATCTCTCCTGCACCCTCGCAGTCACTGCCTGTGATAAGTGGTGTGTGAACATATACAAAGTCTCTCTCCTGGAAAAACTTATGGATTGCATATGCACATAACGAACGTACTCTGAACACTGCCTCAAATGTGTTTGTTCTTGGTCTCAAGTGTGAGATAGTACGGAGATACTCAAATGTGTGTCTCTTCTTCTGAAGTGGATAATCAGGAGTTGAAGCTCCCTCGATTTCTACTTCCTTTGCCTGGATTTCAAATGGCTGCTTTGCCTCTGGTGTAAGCACAAGCTCACCCTTTACGATTATGGCAGCTCCAACATTTATCTTTGCTACCTCATCATAATTTGCGATTCCATCACCATATACAACCTGGATTGGCTCAAAAAATGTACCGTCATTTACTACGATAAAACCAAAATTCTTTGAGTTACGGTTACTTCTTACCCAGCCACCGATTCTAACCTCTGTGCCTGCGTATTTTTCCTTGTTTCTAAATATCTCGCGAATGTTTACAAGCTCCATTCTGCTTATCCTCCTTATTAAACATTTATTCTGCTTCAGTTGACTCACTTACAGACTCTGTATCCTCTGTAGTCTCCTCCTCGTAAGTTACAACTGCCATGTCAGCCACCTTGTCTATTGCCTTGTTTACAAGATACTGGTTTCTAAGGTATGTCTCACCTTCCTCAGCGTTTCCAGAGCCAAAATACTCATATACATCATTTGCCTCTGAGAATGTATCACTTGCCTGATTTATGATATATGTGATGTAGTTATTGTACTCATCCTCATCAATCTCTATATTCTCAAGCTGGGCAATATAGCCAAATATAAACTCTGTCTTAATCTGTGCTGTAAGACTCTCTCTCCAGGTACTTTCAGCTTCCTCCAGGCTCACACTGTATGTGTTTGTCAGTAAATCCTCCAGTGTCTGTCCGTCTGAACCATTATCCTTAAGGAATGACTCCTCGTACTCTGCAAGTCTTGCTGTCAGATAATCCTCTGGCACGTCAACCTCTGAATTTTCAAGCATATATGCTTTTACATCGTTTACTGTAACACTATATGCGTTCTGTTTCAAATCATTTTCAACAGCAGTCTCAAAATCTGCTACTGTCTCAACTCCTGCTGCACTGAATATCTCAGCCACCTTATCATCTGTCAAATCATCCATTGTAACAGGATCTGTAGAGTAAATAGCCTTGATTGTAAACTCGAAAGTTGTCTCCTGTCCTGCAAGGGTGTCATTCTGGTACTCATCAGGGAATGTGACATCTGAGCTTACTGTATCACCTACGTTTGCTCCGATTATTCCAGATGTAAATCCATCG
>CAVKUD010000167.1:0-6622 GCA_963659315.1 Senegalimassilia sp.
TATATGTTCGCAGTTGTGACTGTGGAGAATATTAGATTTTCTTAATGTTCTGTTCAACATCAGCAACTCGGCAACAGGACGTTGCCGAGAGCGAAACCTGAGCCATGGATGGCGAATGTTGAACGATTGCGTGTAGCTTAAACCAGCTTTCTAGGAACATTTAGAAAATATTATGTCCGTAACTCGGATAAACATGGAAAGCTGTCTGTATGAGATGTTTGTAGCTGCAAGTATAAAAAAAGCCATAGGCAATTACTGCCTATGACTTATATATATGACTTGTCTATTTATTTATTCCAACAAATTACATCCTCTCCGGTGCTGAAAATCCCAGCATATCAATACAAGCCTCCAAAACAGACTTAGTAAGGACAAGAGTCGCAATATATGACTTCTGAAGCTCCTTATTCTCCTCAGAAAGAATCTTTGTATCATGGTAGAAACCATTAAACGCATTTGCCAGCTCATAAATATATGCACAAATCTTGTGTGGTGCCAGCTCCTCATATGCATTCTCAATAGTTGCATTAAACTTGGCAAGAGATAACATCAAATCTTTCTGTCCTGCTGTCTCTGCTGGAAGGATTGCAGACTTAAGCTCATCTAAACTGCCACCGTTTGCCTGATACTTGGCAAGGATAGACTTAATACGCACGATTGTATACAGGATATATGGTCCTGTATTTCCTTCAAATGAGATAAATCTCTCAAGGTCAAACACATAATCCTTGCTTGCCTGATTTGACAAATCTCCGTACTTGATTGCGGCAAGGGCAATAGTCTTTGCTGTCTGCTTTGCCTCCTCCTCATCAATATCAAGGTTCTCCTTTTCCTTCTGGTTTTCCTTGATTTTGGCAAGCATCTCATCATTGATTTCCTTAAGGAGGTACTCAAGACGCATTACTCCACCATCTCTTGTCTTAAATGGCTTGCCGTCTTTTCCATTCATGGTACCAAAGCCTATATATCTGAGGTCTGTTGTATCTGGCACTATGCCTGTCTTTCTTGCACAGCGGAATACCTGTGTAAAGTGCATTGACTGACGCTGGTCTGCGCAGTAAATCACTGCATCTGGATTATTCTCCTTCATTCTCATTACAAGAGTAGCAAGGTCTGTTGTGCTGTATAATGAAGCTCCGTCCGACTTAAGGATAATACATGGTGGTACCTCCTTGGTATCAGACTCCTCTTTTACATCTACTACCAGAGCGCCCTCACTCATATAGGCAAAGCCCTTGTCTTTCATCATCTGAACCATATCTGGTACAAATGGCTGGGCATCTGACTCGCCCTTCCAGAGGTCAAAGTGTACGTCAAGGTTCTCATAATTTCTCTTTAAATCAGTCACAGACACATTCATGATATGTGCAAGCAGTGCCTGATAGCCTCTTCTGCCAGACTGAAGCTCCTTTGTGGCATTTAACGCCTCTGCCTTGTAGGCTTCATCTGTCTTTGATTTGCCGCTGGCGCAAGGATAAATCTCCTCAAGCTCTGAGATTGTAAATGGTGCTTCCTCTGGGTAATCTCCCTCATATGACTCATCAAAATAGCAAAGCTCTGGCTTACGAAGCTTGAGTTCTGTGATAATAAGTCCCATCTGAAGTCCCCAGTCTCCCAGATGCACATCACCGATTACATTGTGTCCCATATATCTACAGATTCGCTTTACGCTCTCACCGATTACAGCAGAGCGAAGATGTCCTACGTGGAGTGGCTTAGCAACATTTGGTCCGCCGTAGTCAATCACGATAGTCTTTGGATTTTTGGCTTTCTCACATCCATATCTGCCCTCATCAGCCATCATCTCATTGAGGAACTCAGCTAAATATCTGCTGTCAATCTTTATATTAAGGAAACCTGGTTTAACAGACTCTACAGACTCAAACAGCTCATCCCCAGCCAGTGCCTCTGCGATTTTGTCAGAAATCATAAATGGTGCGCACTTGTACTCCTTTGCGGCAGCCATGGCACCATTACACTGATATTCGCATAAATCAGGTCTGTTTGACAGTGTAACTTTTCCGTATTTCTCATCATATCCTGCATTAACAAATGCAGCAGTTACCTTCTCTGATATTAAATCAATCAGTTTTTTCATTATAACTTGCCTCCTAAATAATCTGTTTCTAATTCTAACACAGAAAAATCCATATATCAAACACAAATCATAAATGAACTATTGCAACATAGGACTTTTTTCACTAAAATAGTACATAAGTATAAGTTTCCAAAAAATGGAACACAAAGGAGAAACTACTATGGAAGAATACGATGCTAACCTATTTAAAGCAAAGGCCAACAGGCGTGCCCGTAATATCTGGCTGGTCTTTTCGATTTTGCTCACAGCCAACTACGGCACAGATGTTACTAATGGACTATATAACCCGAAATTTTATGTGATATTTCTGCTCCTATGCTGGATACCATTTGCAGCAGGTCAGATACTCATGAAGGTAAAGGGCGCAGACAGTGATTTATATAGATATGATTTATCAATCGGTTATGGTATTTTCTATCTGTTTGTAATATGCACCACAGAATCACCTATTGCATTTACATATGCCCTTCCTGTCACAAGCCTTCTGGTTCTGTACAAGGATAAAAAATTCATGAAATACTGCGGTATTTTCAACACTATCATGGTAATTATCAGTTGTGTCATTCATTATATGCAGGGCTTCACCTCCGCATCAGATATGAAGAACTATCAGCTACAGATAGCCTGCATTATTTTATGCTATATAGCATATGTCCGCTCTATCCAGCACCTGAACGAATCAGATGGAGCCATGACAGACAGCATCAAATCAGACCTAAGCCGAGTTGTCACAACCGTGGAAAAGGTCAAGGGTGCCAGCAACTCTATATTAGACGGCATCACTGTTGTCCGTGAGCTTGCCTCTGAAAATAAGCATGGTGCAGACGTTGTCATGCTTGGCATGAATGAGCTTACAGACAACAATACCAGCTTGCAGGACTGTACATCTTCCTCTATGGATATGACCACAGACATCAATGCCCAGGTGCAGCATGTAGCTGCCATGATTGAGGAAATGGTAGAACTGACCAGAGAATCCGGTGTACATGCCCAGAGCAGTTCCTCTGATTTGGACAGCCTGATTGAAACAACCCAGCTTATGTCAAAGCTTTCGACAGAGGTCGATACCATCCTGCTCGACTTCAAGAATGAATTTGAAATGGTAAAACAGCAGACCAGCACCATAGACAGCATATCAGGCCAGACAAACCTCCTCGCCTTAAATGCTTCTATAGAGGCTGCAAGAGCCGGTGATGCCGGCAAGGGCTTTGCTGTAGTTGCAGAGGAAATCCGTACCCTTAGTGCTGAGACAAGCGAGTCATCCGGTCAGATTCAGAATGCCCTGATTCGTCTCGAAGATACATCAGCCAAAATGACCGCTTCCATAGAGCAGACCCTTGAGTTAATCCAGCAGACCATGGAAAAGGTCAGCCAGACCGGTGAAAATGTAAACAAGATTAACGACGATTCCTCCCAGCTGGGTGACCGTATTCAAAATATCGATTCTGCCATGCGTGAGGTTGAAACATCAAACACCAAGCTGGTTGAAAATATGGAACAGGTATCTGAGATTGTTGGTCATATGACCAACTGTATCAACGATTCTGATGAGACCAGCAAGCGTATGCTCAGTAAATATGAAGAAAGTGCTACTAATATCAACTCCATCGAGTCAGTTATTGAAAGCCTCATGTGTGAGCTTGGTCTTGGCGGCTTCATGGGAATTGAAGATGTGGCAGCTGGCATGAAAGTCATCATCACTCTTAAGGATTCTGCAAAGCCTTACCACGGTGAGCTTGTAGAGCAGACCGATACAGGACTTGTAGTTAAGACAAACGACTATATGACAATCAATAAAAAGACCAACTGTGAAATCCAGGTTGTCGTAGACAATGTGCTCTACTGCTGGAATACAGCAGTCATACAGCCTAACACAAGCCATGAATGTATTTACAGTATCGCAATCAGTGGACGTCCTCGCATCAATAACAGGCGAAAGTACCCACGAATCGACGCAAGCAATACATGTACTATCACAATGACAGATTCTGGAGAGACATATTCAGGTCAGCTTGATAATATAAGTGCTAATGGTTTTGCCTTCCTGTCAAGCGCACCAGTTTTCACCAATGCAAAGGGCGAGTCCCTGACCATTAAGATTGATAATTTTGCTCTTGCCTCACGCAATGTGCTGGAAGGTAAAATAATCCGCTGCTCTGACCATGATGGTGTCTATATCGTGGGATGCCAGATGCCAGAGGATAATGTGTATATTATGGAATATATCGAGAGCCGATTGAGAGATGGGGCAACAAGTTTTCAGTAAAACGTAATATAGATAGACAAAAAGCAAGTCCACTGTGTTTAAATACACAGTGAACTTGCTTTTTCTTAAGCCAAATCATCCTGCTTAAATATAACATTACGGTATTTATTAAGCACATTTAAAAGTACTGTACCAAGTACACAGATTGAAATCACCTCTCCTGCTCCTACTGTCAGCGCATAGAATGGTAATGACCAGTCCTTGTCATGCCACATAAACACAAATCCATATCCGAATCTCAGTACCAGTGGAATGATAATTGCATTTGCTATAACTGGTGGCAGTGTACATAAAAACTTATGCTTTCTAAGAAGATATGTACCGATTGCTCCAATCAGTGTTGCGAGGCTTCCAAAAACTATATCATAGATTGTAGCTCCTGTCAGAAGATTTGCTAACAGGCAGCCTATCCAGAGTCCTGGAACTGCCGCAGGTGTAAAAAATGGAAGTATACAGAGTGCCTCCGAAATTCTAACCTGGATGTTTCCGCTTGCAAGGTTAAAGGCATTGATAAATATTGTAAGCACAACATAAATCGCAGCAATAACTGCAGCCTGGGTGATTAGTAATACCTTTTTGTTTCTCATATTAAGTTTCTCCTTTAGTTTTATTTTACGTCAGGAAGGTCTCGAACTGACGTGTATATTTTTATGGAGCCTGTATTTTAGCTCCAGTCATAGACTATAGCATAATTCACCTGCCACAGTCAAGAATTTTGACGTTTTTCTGGAAGCTGTACTATTATTATTGCAGCGAACATCAGCATACAGCCCACTAGCTCTCTGCTGCTCAAATGCTGGTTCAAAAGCAACCACCCGGCAATGACTGAAATAACCGATTCCAAACTCATAATCAGGGAAGCTATTGCTGGATTCATGCCTCGCTGGGCAACCACCTGGATAGTATAGGCAACGCCTGTTGACAAGGCTCCTGCGTATAGTATTGATGTCCAGCCTCCCATGATGCCTGAAAGGGTCGGATGCTCTAAGGCAAACATAGGTATGGATGATAAAATACCACACACCAGAAACTGGCACCAAGCCAGCTTCACAGGATTTACAAGGGTTGAAAAATGGTCAATAAGCAGAATTTGCACAGCAAAGGATGCAGCGCATAAGAGCAGGATCATGTCCCCAGTCTGTAAGGCAAAGCTTCCTGTAGTCATACAAAGGAAATACATACCCACTACTGCTATGGCTATAGCTATCCACATCCTGCCCGGCTGTCTGTGCCCTATTACAAGTCCAAATACAGGCACTAAAACTATGTATAAGGCAGTGATAAAGCCTGACTTTCCAACTGATGTATACATAATGCCATACTGTTGCAGATTGCTTGCTATGCAGAGGGCTGTACCTGTGCATATGCCACCTATTATGAGCTTTTTATCTATTCTTTTTCTTTTGCCAATCTTTACATTTGCCGCTTTTTCAGCAAGCATATCTGTATTTTCATCCCCAGTATTCTCACAAGATGTCTTGCTCTTTTTATCCATCCAGAAAATAAATGGCAGTAAAACTATACAGCCTATAAAGTTTCTAATTGCTGTGAATGTATATGGTCCCACATAATCCATTCCTACGCTCTGGGCTACGAATGCTGTTCCCCATATTGCAGCCGCCAGAATCAATAATAATGAATGTCTAAATACCGTTTTATTCATATAAGTTCTCTCTTGTATATTATATTTGTCTCTCATTGTGCATATATAGCTTCTGCCAGCACGACAGACAATATCAATTTTAACAATTAATTTTAAAATATCAAGTTTATCTTTCCTTTTTAAGGACATACTTAATTACAGTACAGAGAACTCTGACATTCAAAAGGAGGATTAAATTATGGCTGGCTATAAGGTAGAAATATGCGGTGTGAACACATCAAAGCTTCCTATGCTCAAAGAGGAGGAAAAGGATGAGTTATTTGTCCTAATAAAAAACGGGGATATGGAAGCAAGGGATAAATATATAAAGGGAAATCTGCGTCTGGTTCTCTCAATCATCAAGAGATTTTCAAATCATAACGAAAATCCTGACGACTTGTTTCAGATTGGCTGTATCGGATTAATCAAGTCTATCGACAATTTTGACCCAAATATAGGTGTTAAGTTTTCCACATATGCTGTACCTATGATCATAGGGGAGATAAGGCGTTTTCTGCGTGATAATAGTGCATACAGAATTCCCCGCTCCTTAAGGGACACCGCTTATAAGGCAATCCACTCAAGAGAGCTGCTCTCCCGTGAGACCCTGCGTGAA
>CAVKUD010000168.1:0-6618 GCA_963659315.1 Senegalimassilia sp.
ATTAATAAGCAAGAGGTGAGGAATGGAAACAAGAGTAGCCCTAATAGGAATAATTGTTGAAAAATCAGAATCAGTTGAAGCACTAAACCAGATTCTCCATGAGAGCAGCAGATACATAATCGGCAGGATGGGACTCCCATACCACAAGAGAAATGTAAACATCATAAGTATTGCAATAGATGCCCCACAGGATGTGATAAACACTGTGACAGGCAGAATCGGCAGACTGGACGGAGTCACAGCCAAGACAGTCTACTCAAATGTATATGGAACTGAGGAAGCATAATGGATGAAATTAGAGAAATTATAGATGAAGTCAGAGAGCGTCAGGACATATCCTATGACCAGTTTGCAGCGATAATGACATTGGAGGATAAGGATGATATAGAGTATCTGCGCCAGACTGCCAGAGCGGTGGCAGATTCTGTGTATGGCAAGGCTGTTTATGTCAGAGGACTTATCGAGTTTACAAATTATTGCAAAAACGACTGCTATTATTGCGGTATACGCCACAGTAACAGGGAGGCGGACCGCTACAGACTTACAGATGAAGAGATAATGGAATGCTGTCAGGCTGGCTATGAACTGGGCTTTAGAACCTTTGTCCTGCAGGGGGGCGAGGATCCCTATTACACAGACGACAGGATATGCAGCATAGTGGGGCGGATAAAGAGCCTGTATCCAGACTGCGCAGTGACCCTCTCCATAGGAGAAAAGGATAAGGAGAGCTACAGGAGATATTTTGAAGCAGGGGCAGACAGATATCTGCTTAGGCATGAGACCGCAAATGACTGCCATTACAGAAAACTGCATCCAGAAGAACTGACCCTTGAACACAGAAAGCAGTGTCTGTGGGATTTAAAAGAAATAGGTTATCAGGTGGGAGCAGGCTTTATGGTTGGTTCACCAGGGCAGACCCTGGAGACCCTGTATGATGATATGCGCTTCATAAAAGAGCTTGAGCCGCACATGGTGGGAATCGGACCCTTTATACCCCAGCATGCTACCCCATTTAAGGATGAAAAACCAGGGACACTTGAAGATACATTAAAGCTTTTGTCAATAATAAGGCTTATACACCCGCTGGTTCTGCTTCCGGCCACCACAGCCCTTGGCACCATACACCCGCTGGGCAGGGAAAAGGGCATACTGGCAGGAGCCAATGTGGTGATGCCTAACCTGTCACCAGTCAGTGTCAGGAAGAAATATGAGCTGTATGACAACAAAATCTGTACAGGTGATGAGGCGGCAGAGTGCAGGAACTGTCTGCAGGGCAGAATGAGGAAAATAGGGTATGACATTCCTGTGGACAGAGGGGATTGCGCTATGCAATAGATTTTTCACACTTAGGGTTACGAAACAGGTCTGGCATACAGTTATTCCTCAGAAAAAATGATATACATAATAAGACTGTCAATTAAAATACACTTAGGAAAGAGGGAGAAAAATGTACAACGTAAAATCATTAAAGGCAGACGAATTTATCTCAGATGAGGAGATAAGAGACACACTTGCATATGCAGATGCAAACAAGGATAACTTAGAGGTTATCGACGCAATTATTGCAAAGGCAAAGGAGAGAAAGGGGCTTACCCACCGTGAGGCTTCTGTGCTTTTAGCCTGCGAGAACAAGGAAAAGTTAAATGAGGTGTATGAGTTAGCCCGCCAGATAAAGGAGGACTATTATGGTAACAGAATCGTGCTTTTTGCACCACTTTACCTGTCTAACTACTGTGTAAACGGCTGTGTTTACTGCCCATATCATGCAAAAAACAAGCATATCCCAAGAAAGAAGCTGACTCAGGACGAAATCCGTCAGGAGGTAATCGCTCTTCAGGATATGGGACACAAGAGACTTGCCATTGAGGCAGGAGAGGACCCGATAAACAATCCGCTTGAGTACATACTTGAGAGTATCAAGACCATCTACAGCATCCAGCACAAGAATGGTGCCATCAGACGTGTAAATGTAAACATAGCTGCAACTACAGTTGAGGATTACAGAAAGCTCAAGGAAGCTGGAATCGGTACATATATTTTATTCCAGGAGACCTATAACAGAAAGAGCTATGAGGAGCTTCACCCAACAGGACCAAAGCATGACTACGCATGGCATACAGAGGCTATGGACAGAGCTATGGAGGGTGGAATCGATGATGTAGGTCTTGGAGTGCTTTTCGGACTTGAGCAGTACAGATACGAGTTTGCAGGAATTCTCATGCACGCAGAGCATCTTGAGGCAGTTCACGGAGTTGGACCACATACCATCAGTGTACCTCGTGTACGTCCTGCTGATGACATCAATCCAGATGAGTTTGACAACGGTATCTCAGATGATATTTTTGAAAAAATCGTAGCCCTTATCCGTGTCGCTGTACCATATACAGGAATGATTATCTCTACAAGAGAGTCACAGAAGGTCAGAGAGAGAGTACTTGAGCTTGGAATTTCCCAGATTTCAGGTGGTTCAAGAACCTCTGTAGGTGGATATGCTGAGGGAGAAGAGGAAAGAGTACACCCAGAAACTGTAAACAGGGATGAGGATACATCACAGTTTGACGTAAACGATAACCGTACTCTGGATGAGATTGTAAAATGGCTTATTGACATGAATTACATTCCATCATTCTGTACAGCCTGCTACAGAGAGGGCAGAACTGGTGACAGATTTATGGCTCTTTGCAAGAGTATGCAGATATTAAACTGCTGTCATCCAAATGCACTTATGACCTTAAAAGAGTATCTGGAGGATTATGCTGCCCCTGAGACAAGAGAGGCTGGTATGAAGCTTATTGAGCGTGAGCTGGAGAAGATTACTAATCCTAAGGTTAAGCAGACTTGTGCTGACCATATCCATGATATTGCAGATGGAATGCGTGATTTCCGCTTCTAAATACCAAAGTATGCAATAGAAGCTGCCAGTGCAGGTTCTATGTAGAATAGGAGATGAAACGAGATGGCAACACTTAATGAGACACCAAGCAGCAACAGACTGCATATAGGCATATTCGGTAAGACTAACAGCGGAAAATCCTCATTTATCAATGCTTTCACGGGGCAGGATGTGTCAATCGTTGCGGATGTGGCTGGCACTACAACCGACCCTGTATACAAGCCTATGGAGATTAATCCTCTGGGAGCCTGTGTGATAATTGATACTGCGGGCTTTGATGATGAGACTGAGCTTGGTGCGGCAAGGGAGGAGAAAACTCTTCTTGCTGCTGAAAAATCAGATATAGCAATTATTGTGGCTGCTGGAAATGAGACCCTTTATACTATTGAGTCCGAGCTTAAGTGGGATAAATATTTTAAAGAAAAAAAGACACCAGTATTGTATGTGGTGAACAAGACAGACCAGTACCCGGAGGAGAGTAAGACTCTTGCTGAGGACATAAAAAAAGCCACTGGAAATGAAGTGGTGCTTATGTCCTGTGCCCAGATATTAAGCCAGCGTGAAAATAATGCAGATAAGGCTCAAAGCGTCGGGCTTACAGATGATGAACAGATTACAAGGATTAAGGCTGCCCTCACCAGAATGTTACCTGAGAATTATGGGGCTGAGTTTATAACTGGTGATCTGGTGTCAGAGGGAGATTTGGTGCTCCTTGTTATGCCGCAGGATATACAGGCTCCAAAGGGCAGGCTTATACTGCCACAGGTACAGACCTTAAGAGAGCTTCTGGATAAGAAGTGCATGGTTATGAGCGTCACTACTGACAAGCTGACGGATGTTTTGACAAAGCTTACAGAGGCTCCGAAGCTTATCATCACAGACTCGCAGGTTTTTGATTATGTATACAAAAATAAGCCTGAAAAAAGTATGCTCACATCCTTTTCGGTGCTTTTTGCAGCCTATAAGGGAGATTTGCCATATTATATGGAGGGAGCAAAGGCGATTGACCGCCTGACTGAGAACTCAAGGGTGCTTATAGCCGAGTGCTGCACCCATGCCCCTTTGGCAGAGGACATAGGCAGGGTCAAAATTCCTAATATGCTGAGAAAAAGAGTAGGTCAGGGACTTACGGTTGATTTGGTGAGTGGAACGGATTTTCCAGAGGACCCAAGTGGCTATGACCTTATCATACAGTGCGGTGCCTGTATGTTTAACAGGAAGTATGTGCTGTCGAGAATAGACAGGGCAAGGGCTAAAAATGTACCTATGACTAATTATGGCGTGACCATAGCCCATGTCACAGGAATACTGGATAAAATTTCTACTGTTTAATCCCTTGTAACATTATCAGAAGTTAGGTATACTACATATATTATAGATGAAAGCCAAGGGGATAAAGATGAAACCAAGTCATAGAAAAGATGTAATAATAGCCAGAATAATATTTGCAGTAATGTGTCTGGCACTTGTAGCAATAATAGCAGCGGTGGTAGTGACCATATCATCACACAGAAAGCAGGCAAAGCTTGAGGAAGAATTAAAGCAGCTTCAGGAGGCACAGCAGGAACAGCAGACAGAGACACCAACCTATGTTGTACCACAGCCAGTGGAGGAGCCTGTTGAAGAGGTTCATGTGAGGGCTACTGCAAATGTTAACTTAAGAGCAGAGGCAAGCACGGATGCAGAAATCCTTACAACTGTTGAAGCTGGTTCAGAGATGGTGCTTATAAGTGAGGAAAACGGATGGGCACAGGTTACATACAATGACCAGACAGGATATGTGAGTGCCGATTTTGTGGAGACTGTAGTAGACGATACAGCGTCGGACAATGTTACCGCAGACGAAGCGGCAGACGGCACAGCAGCGGACAGTACAACCGCAGATGATACAGCAGCAGACAGTACAGCAAATTAGAATGATAACCCCGGAGAATATCAATATTCCGGGGTTTTTGCATTGCCATGCACGACTAGGCAGGATACAAAATAAGATACAATAATTAAGAGGAAAGACCATGACAGGATTAGTATATATATGTATAGCGACATTGCTGGTGGCACTGGCACCAGTACTGGTAAAAAAAGGAATCAGAAAGAGCAGGCCAGCTATAGGCGCAGCCTTTGCAGCTACAGCTCTGATGGTAATATGTATATTTTTAAATAAAAGTGCATTGAGAGGACTTAATGTGGCAGGCTGGGGAATGTGGACATGGATTTATGTGCTTGTCTCAGGGCTTGCGACAGCCTTTTGCATCCTGTTTTTATTCAGGAGCGCCCATAACAGTGAGGTTATGCATTTTCTGCCAGTTATAAAATGCAATATGGTAGTGGTTATTCTGCTCTCTTTTGTCATATATAAAAGCCAGATTTCTACAAAGCAGTGGATTGTTATAGCTTTGACAATCATCGGTATGCTGCTTATGATAATCGGAGAGGGTGGCAAAAAGGGCTGGAAGTGGCTGGGCTTTGCCCTGCTTTCAGTATTGTGCTACAGTGCATTTTTAATCATAGACAGTCATTATCTGTCATCAATAGACAATGGACTGCTCATGACAATCAGACTTATAATAGCTGTTATTATCATATGGTGTGTCGCTATGACATCAGGTGGAGGCAATACAATCCGCTCAATGTCATTTTTGGACGGAGTGATTCTTATTCTGGCAGGTCTTACATATGGGGTGAGCATGATATTTTATGCGAGGGCTGCAGGGGCGCTGGCAGGCAATCAGCTTATGTATATTTATAATGCTAACCTGTTTGTATCCATGGTGCTTGCAACCCTGCTTCTGGGAGAAAAAATCACACCGAAGAAGCTTATAGGAGCAGTTTTGATGATAGCTGCATTATTTATATAAATCTGCATTGGAATGTGAATATACTTAAGACTTGTGAACATATATATAATATCTGCATATCTTATATAGATAAGATAGTGGAGCGGATTATGGAAGAGAAGATTCCCTTTTATAAGACATTTTCAATGCAGAATCCATATGTGGCGGAGCTTGAATATGAGAAGGATATGGAAAGAGTAAAGGAATTTTATCCCAAAGAGATAGCCTTTATTCAAAGCGCAGTTGAAAAACACTGTGATAAACTGGAATATGAGGGCAGCAGAATTTTTGACGAAGAGCCTGACAGGATGATGATGCAGGAAGAGGCGGATAAGATAGCTGCTGAGCTTTCTTTGGAGCTTGAAAGTGAAGAGGTATCTGTACAAGTGCCTCAAAAGAAGTTATACTTTGAGGCAGTGGCACAGTCCTACAGCTCATGCAGAGGCGTGGGGGATTATATGTGCAACCTGGTCAGGGTATTATTTGGAAATGAAATATACAGAAGACGATGCAGACGCAGGAGATGCAGACACTTCTGGTAAAATAGATAAGGTGGTTAGGATGAGCAAAAGAGTTGTAAAATCACTTGTGCTGGTGGCTGTATTTTTTGCGGCATTAATTATATTCAGTATTTTGACAAATCAGGTAAACAAGGATCTGACTACAAATATGTCAGAGGCCAGTTTACCTGTGATGCATTTTTATATGGATGATACAAAGGTAAATGAGCTGCATGGCTATACCCAGGAGATGGATGCCCTCAAGATGAGGGACACAATCACACCAGTAGGGACAAGCAGGGAGCTGACCATAGGCATAGATACTTATGGAAAAGCTATTGATGAGATAGCCTATGAGATAAGGAGCATGGATGGTGACAGACTGGTT
>CAVKUD010000169.1:0-6606 GCA_963659315.1 Senegalimassilia sp.
GTCCTATGACATGTCCATTCCAGTATTATGTATACATGAATGAGCAGCACTCATACAGAGACCTTCCTTACAGAATGGCTGAGACATCAACACTTTTCCGTAATGAGGATTCAGGAGAAATGCATGGACTTACTCGTGTGCGCCAGTTCACAATCACAGAGGCTCATATCATTCTCACACCAGACCAGGCTGAGGAAGAGCTTACAAGATGTACAGAGTTATGCCATTATGTAATGACAACACTTGGAATCGATGGAGATGTAACATACCGTCTGTCTAAGTGGGATCCAAACAATACAGACAAGTACCTTGGAGACGAGGAGTACTGGAATTCTACACAGCAGTACTTAAGAGATGTCATGGATAAAAACAACATCAAGTACACAGAGGCTGACGGTGAGGCTGCATTCTATGGCCCTAAGATTGATATTCAGGCAAAGAATGTATACGGCAAAGAGGACACAATGGTTACAATTCAGCTTGACTGTGCTTCTGCAGAGAAGTTTGGCATGTACTACATTGATGAGAATGGTGAGAAGAAGCTTCCTTGGATTATCCACAGAACATCTATGGGATGCTATGAGAGAACACTTGCATGGCTTATCGAGCACTATGCAGGCAAATTCCCTACATGGCTTTGTCCAGAGCAGGTAAGAGTGCTTCCTATTTCTGAAAAGTATATTGATTATGCAAACAAGGTAGCTGCTGAGCTTAAGAAAAATGATGTGGATGTAACAGTAGATAACAGGGCAGAGAAGATTGGCTACAAGATTAGAGAGGCTCGTCTTGACAAGCTGCCATATATGCTTGTAGTTGGTGCCCAGGAGGAGCAGGACGGAACAGTTTCTGTCAGAAGCCGTTATGAGGGCAATGAGGGAACTAAGCCACTTGCTGACTTCATCGACCAGCTCTGTGAAGAGATTCGCACAAAGGAAATCCGTGTAGAGCTTCCAGAAGAAGAAAAGCATAAATAAAAAGTATAAATAATTCAATCATAGGCATACTATCCTTTGCACAGGAAAAGGAGGTATGAGTATGACAAATTTAGATTGTACTGTCGTTAATTGTGCCTACAATAACGACAAATGCTGCAGCCGTAATGACATTTCTGTTAAGGGTGATGATGCAGTGGTGCCATCAGAGACAAACTGTGGAAGCTTTCTGCTTAAGACTTCTGATGGGGCTTTAAATGTATCACATTGCTGTACCACTAAGGCAACAGATGTGTCATGTGAGGCCTGCGAATGCAGATACAACGATTCTAACAAGTGTACTGCAAAGCACATAGGAATCGCTGGTGGTCATGCAGATGAAGCAAGAGAGACAGAGTGCTCAAGCTTTGAGAGATAGCAGTTATCAAAAGTTATCAAATATAAATGAAGGTGGGATTATATGCCTGCCTTCGTTTTGTAAGGAGACAATATGGATTATAATATTAATTTTCCACACCTACATATTTACTTAGATCATGTTGGAAAAAACATAATGATAGGCAATTTTTCCATTGCCTACTATGGAATAATAATTGCACTTGGCATGCTGGCAGGAATCGGCATAGCATGTGTAGTCGCAAAGCGGACAGGGCAGAATCCTGACACATATTTCGATTTGGCGATTGTTGCCATCATCTGCTCTGTGATAGGTGCCAGGATCTACTATGTAATATTCAGGTGGGACTTGTACAAGGATGATTTGCTCAGTGTATTTAATATCAGGCAGGGCGGACTTGCCATATATGGAGGGGTCATAGCGGCAATAATCACAACCTTTATCTTTGCAAAAGTAAAGAAAATAAAGTTTGGCTTGCTGTGTGATACCGCAGGGCTTGGACTGGTGCTGGGTCAGATTATCGGCAGATGGGGCAATTTCTTTAACAGAGAGGCCTTTGGCGGATATACAGATGGTCTGTTTGCCATGCAGCTGCCACTATCAGCAGTCAGAAGCTCTGACTGCACACGGGAGCTTCTGGAAAATGTAGTAGAAGTGGATGGAATAAGCTATATCCAGGTACACCCGACCTTCCTATATGAATCGCTGTGGAATCTGGGCTTACTCATTTTGCTCCTTATATTTTTCAAACACAAAAAGTTTGATGGAGAGGTATTCCTCTGGTACCTGTTTGGCTATGGCATAGGCAGATTCTGGATAGAAGGTCTTAGGACAGACCAGCTTTTGCTTCCAGTTGTGAACTATCCTGTATCGCAGCTTGTGGCAATTTTACTGGTTATAATATCCATGGTATGGGTGATTGTGGGGGAGCTGAGAGCCAGAAAACAGAATCCACCACTTTCCACCACAGAATAATCATATTTCACAAAAAAACATATAAAATCTAACGCAAAGTTTTATGGCTTTGCGTTATTTTTTTGCCCAAAACCCTTGATTTTATGAGGGCTAGAGAGTATTATATAACGTAAGTGGAGGAAAGTGGTGCCGAAACCCATATAAGTGGTGGGAAGTGGTGGAAGCCACAATATCATTTATAGAGGGAAGGAGGTACAGATGCCATGTTCATGGGCGAGTATAATCATTCAGTTGATGCAAAAGGCAGATTGATTGTTCCATCAAAATTCAGAGAACAGCTCGGAAATGAATTTGTTGTGACAAAGGGACTGGATGGATGCTTGTTCGTATATTCCAATGAAGAGTGGCATCGTATTGAGGAAAGCCTTCGTGAGAAACCATTGACCTCTAAGGACGCAAGAAAATTCCTGAGATTCTTCTTTGCAGGAGCAGCAAGCTGTGAAGTGGACAAGCAGGGACGTATTCTTCTTCCAGCAAACTTGAGAGAATATGCCGGGATAGACAAGGACATTGTTTCGGTGGGAGTGTACAGCAGAGTAGAAATCTGGAGCAAGGACAGATACCTGGAGAATACAGATTTTGATGATATGGATGAGATAGCTGAGCACATGGCAGAGCTTGGAATAGGAATCTAGTTAGTTAAAGGAGACAAAAAGTGGAATTTAAACATTATTCCGTACTAAGGGATGAGACAATCAGAGAACTAAATATTAAGCCTGACGGAATCTATGTTGATGGAACACTTGGAGGAGCAGGTCATTCAATAGAAATCTGCAAGAGACTTTCTGATAAGGGAAGACTTATCGGAATAGACCAGGATTCGGATGCGATAGCCGCAGCCAGTGAACGCTTAAAGGATTACAGTGACAGAGTTACTATTGTGCGGAGCAATTACTCTGACATGAAAAATGTGATTCATGGACTTGGAATAGAAAAGGTGGACGGAATCGTCCTTGACCTTGGAGTTTCCTCATTCCAGCTTGATACACCAGAGAGAGGCTTCACCTACAGAGTGGAGGATGCTCCACTTGATATGAGAATGGATGACAGACAAGCCCTCACAGCGAGAGATATAGTAAATGACTATAGTGAGATGGACTTGTTTAGAATCATCAGAGATTATGGTGAGGACAGATTTGCTAAAAACATCGCAAAGCACATTGTTCAGGCAAGACAGATAAAGCCTATTGAGACAACAGGAGAGCTGAACGAGATAATAAAAGCCTCGATACCGTCAAAGGTCAGAGCGACAGGAGGACATCCTTCAAAGAGAACATATCAGGCAATCAGAATAGAGTTAAACCATGAGCTTGATGTATTACAGGACAATCTGGATGATATGATAGACCTCTTAAACGACAAGGGAAGAATATGTATCATAACCTTCCATTCCCTAGAGGACAGAATAGTAAAATCAAATTTTAAAAAGAATGAAAACCCATGTACATGCCCAAGCAATTTTCCAGTATGTGTATGTGGCAATAAATCAAAGGGACATGTAGTAACAAGAAAACCAATACTTCCTTCGGAGGAGGAGCTTGAAGTAAACAGCCGTTCAAAGAGTGCAAAGCTTCGAGTGTTTGAAAAGGAGTTCAACAATGAGTAAGACATATTATATAAATGGAAATACAGTAAGAGAGTTAGAAGAAGCACAGCCTATACGACCAGAGAGAAGAAGCCGTGAGGAGATAGAGCGTGTAAGACGTGAAAAGAACAGAAGAAATGCAGCCAGAAGAAACAGAGAGCGTGCATTTGGAATGAGCAAAGGCTATGTGTTCTTTCTGTCTATATGTGTAGCAGCAAGTGCATTTTCAGCAGTTTCACTCATTCAGACACAGTCATCTGTGACACAGAAGATGAAGAACGTGGCAGCACTCCAGAGCCAGATTGAGGACCTTCAGTCAGACAACAATGCAAGATACAAGGAGATTACAAATTCAGTAGATCTCAATTACATAAAGGATGTTGCAATAAATCAGCTTGGTATGTCTTACGCATCTGAGGATCAAGTGGTATACTATTCAGTAGAAAACAATAATTACATGGATCAGTATAGCGACATTCCAGAATAAGCAGGAGAAATATAGTGGCAGCAAGACAAGAGACACGAAAAAGAAAAAGACCCAAGATAAAGATGAGCAGGAAAATGAAAATGAAGCTTATGGTTTTGTTTTCCCTGCTCGTTTTGTGTCTTGTAGGATTAATCGGCAGACTTATGTATATCGAGTATACAAGCGGGGAGGCATATACCAAAAAGGTATTATCACTACAGTCGTATGACAGTGTGACCCTGCCCTTCCAGAGAGGCGACATAGTAGATTCCAAGGGCACAGTACTGGCAACCAGTGTTGCAGTCTACAATGTAATCCTTGACTGCTCTGTTATGACCAGTGACGAGAAATATATTGAGCCGACAATTAACGCTCTGCTAGAGTGCTTCCCTGATTTGGACAGGGAGACCCTGGAGGGATATGCAAAGGATAAAAAGGACAGCAAGTATATAAAGCTTGAAAAGAAGCTGTCCTATGACACAATCCAGCCCTTTGTGGAGATGCAGGACGCAGTGGATGAAAAAGGCAACAAGGTCAACCCTTACATAAAGGGTGTATGGTTTGAGACCGAGTATCAGCGAGAGTACCCATTTGGCACTCTGGCAAGCTCCCTTATCGGATTTACCTCAGCAGGAAATGTAGGTACAACAGGACTTGAAAATTACTATGATGATACATTAAATGGTGTCAACGGACGAGAGTACGGCTATCTGAACTCAGACAATGATTTTGAGAAAAATATTGTCTCAGCCCAGGATGGTGATACTCTGATTACATCAATAGATGCAAATGTCCAGTCTATAGTAGAGGAAAAAATCAAGGAATTCAGCGACACCTACAAGGATAATTACAGGGCAGGAGCTGGAGCAGAAAATATAGCTGTGCTCATTATGAACCCAAACAATGGCGAGATTATAGCCATGGCAGATTATCCGACCTTTGACCTCAATAATCCAAGAGACCTGTCCTCTATGTATACAGAGGACGAGCTTGCAAATATGGATGATGATACACAGATGAATATACTCAACGCCCTCTGGCAGAACTATTGTGTGACAGCGACCTATGAGCCAGGTTCTGTGCAGAAGCCATTTACAGTTGCGGCAGGACTTGAAACAGGTACAGTGACAACAGATATGACCTTTCTCTGTGATGGAGGAGAGACTATTGCTGATTACAGAATCAGGTGTGTAAACAGATCTGGTCATGGCATAGAGACCGTAGAAAAAGCACTTATGGATTCATGTAATGACGCTTTGATGCAGATGTCATATCTGATTGGTGCAGAGAATTTTGTTAATTATCAGTCAATCTTTGGCTTTGGACAAAAAACAGGCATAGACCTACCGGGTGAAGCAAATACATCTTCTCTGGTCTATAAGCTTGAGGACATGAAGACAGTCGACCTTGCAACCAACAGCTTCGGACAGAACTATAACTGCACAATGGTTCAGATGGCAAGTGCGTTTTCTTCATTAATAAATGGAGGCAATTACTATCAGCCCCATGTTGTGACAAAGATTACAGACTCAAAGGGCAATACAGTATCCAATATCAGCCCAGTCCTGATAAAAAAGACAGTATCAGAGAGTACAAGTGCAACCCTTAAGTCATATTTGAGAAGCGTTGTGGCAGATGGAACTGGTGGAACAGCAAAGGTGGACGGCTACTCAATGGGAGGAAAGACAGGAACAGCCCAGATGTATGATGATGAGACCCACCGTAGAAAACAAGGCAGCTATATAGTATCATTTTTAGGCTATGTACCATATGACAATCCGCAGCTTGTAATCTACTGTGTTGTAAACCAGCCAAACGCCGCAGACCAGGCACACAGCTATTATGCCCAGAATATCGTCAGAGAGATACTTGAAGAGGTACTGCCTTATATGAATATCTATCCAGACGAGGAGCTGACAGGCAGAAATGCAGACCTTGACATCACTGGAAATAACCCACCAGACCATTCATATACAAATGGTGTGGTAGAGCAGACACCAGCTGATGACACAATCGAGGAGATAACACCTGGGGACAGCACGCAGGATACTGCAACACAGGATAGTACTGCATCGCAGGACACAACAACGCAGGATAGTACAACAACGCAGGATACCACACCGTAGGGCGCAACTGACATAGGTCAGCAGCCCGGCGGGACGTCTGTATGTAGAAAAGCTTCCCACGTGAAACCTGTCGATAATCGGATGATATACAGTTGTTTTACCAACCGAACCTGCCACTGGCAGCT
>CAVKUD010000170.1:0-6586 GCA_963659315.1 Senegalimassilia sp.
CATGTGCCTGATTTCCTACAAAGTAATGGTACTGCTCAAGTACCTTATCCTTCTCGAGGTCTGACAGAGTCTTCTCAACATCAAGCTTGGTAATATCGCTGTCTGCACCCTTGAGCTCATATGTCTCATCTGGCTGATAGCCCTTGGCATAATCATAGCTGGTGAAGTTCTGCTCAACAGGAAGCTGCTCATTGTGGCTTAGGTTCTCATCCTGCTTAGGAGCCTGCTCCTGGGCTGTAACTGCAAGCTGCTGATTGCGAAGCTCATCAATCTTTATGGAGTTGTATGAATAAAATCCCACACTTGGGCGAATACCTGATATATTCATCTTCTCTCCTTAATAATACATGTTCTGATATAAGTATAACTTATACAAGCATTTTTTTCAACTCACTCATAAATGTATTTACATCCTTAAACTCTCTGTAGACAGATGCAAATCTGACATATGCAACAGCATCCAGGTCCTTAAGCTTATCCATAATAAGCTCACCGATAAGGGAAGTAGGCACTTCCTTTTCCTCCCTGCTAAAAATCTCTATCTCCACATCATCCACAAGCTTTGTAATCTGGTCTGCAGAAATAGGTCTCTTATGACATGCAAGAAGGACTCCTGCCTCAATCTTAGTCCTGTCATACTGCTCTCTGTTATTGTCCTTTTTAATAACAATAAGTGGAATAGTCTCTACCTTCTCATAGGTTGTAAACCGCTTTCCACAATCATCACAAAGACGACGACGCCTGATTGAATTATTATCATCAGCTGGTCTTGAATCAATCACTCTGGTATTTTCGCTACTACAAAATGGACACTTCATGACAAACCCTCCGTTAGCCTTTCAAGTAAACTAAACTATATAGAAAAATTATAACTTTCTGTCACATCCATGTCAACAAATACCACTATATTTTGTGGTGCCAAATGTTCCATAATTCTTATATTTTTCGTCTCATAGCTTCCTCGTCTATGTCTACGAGTATTATATCGGGTCCTATCTTTAAAATCTTAACCCATGGAATACAATATTCGTAATCTCTGCACAAACATCCCAGATATTTTCCAGGTCCCGGTACAATAATGTCACAAATTTTTCCACACTCACAGTCGAATACAATATCTTGTACATGACCTATATAGCAGCAATCCTTTACATTTATAACTTCCTTTTCACACAATTCCGAAAACCGCATAAAAATCCCCCCGCTGTATTATATGCGAGGGGACGATATAATTTAATACTATTTGTTTTTATGTACTATTTTGTTTATTGCCTGAGACACGATTCCTGCTGCAATACCACAGCATAAGGCTTCAATCACAGCCTGCACTCCTACTAAGGCAATAATAAATGCTATCGGATTGGTAGTTCCAAATGCCTCTTTAAGGTTTACCACATAGTCACAATTATAAAAAAGCAGTACCAGTGTAGTCATAAAAAGTAATGTGTTAAGTACCGGACAGCAGATTCCTGCAATATAGTACTTTACCGGATTTTTTATAACCTTCTGCAATCCATTAAAAATGAGACCACACAAAAAGCCCTCTAACACTCGTGGAACAATACAGAGGATTGCCACAAATACAGGATTGACTCCCATAAAGGCTCCCATCATTGCACTTGGTGCTGTGAGCGCTGTGTAAAAGCTTGTGAGTCCGAATACCAGGCCACAGATTGTGCCTCCCTTTGGTCCAAGGATGATTGCTCCTACAGCCACAGGAACAGTGATAAGTGTTACTGTGAGGAATGGTGTCCTGATGTAACCGATTGGTGTAAGTGCCATCAGAATAATGATTGCCGACAGCAGGGCAAGCTGTGTCAGAAATCTTACATCCGCTTTTTTCTTGTTTTCATTTGCCATATTTAATTTACCTCCTACTACCGTTTCCTTCTGGAATACAGTGTGAATTAATATTTTATAATCTGATAAAAAACATATGAAGGGATGACTTCCTAGCGGTGAGTCTGCCTTGTTAATTTTTTAACACGATTAAAACAAGTCCATTATATCTTATGCGCTATATATTTTCAATCAATTTATACATTGAAACGGAAAAGGATTACATCGCCGTCCTTTACGACATACTCCTTGCCTTCCATGCCCACAAGACCTTTCTCCCTTGCAGCTGCAAGACTGCCAAGCTCAAGCAAATCCTTGTAATTTACGACCTCTGCCTTGATAAAGCCTCGCTCAAAATCTGTATGGATTTTACCAGCTGCCTGTGGTGCCTTTGTGCCCTTTGTGATAGTCCAGGCTCTGCACTCATCCTCTCCTGCTGTGAGGAATGAGATAAGTCCAAGCAGACTGTAGCTTGCTGCTACCAGCTTGTCAAGACCTGATGACTTAACACCCAGGTCTGCTAAAAACTCAGCCTTCTCGTCATCATCAAGCTCTGCCAGCTCCTGCTCTATCTGTGCGCAGATTACGAACACCTCTGCCCCCTCTGCCTTTGCCATCTCACGCACCTTGGCAACGTGTGGATTTGAAGCTCCATCATCTGCCAGATCATCCTCTTTTACATTGGCTGCATAGATTGTAGGCTTGGCTGTGAGGAGGTTGTAGCCCTTAAACCACATCTCCTTGTCCTCATCATCTGGCACTTCAAATGTGCGAGCCATCTGGTTACTCTCAAGATGAGCCTTTATTGCCTCAAGAAGCTCCATCTCCTTTGCCAGAGTCTTATCCATACGGGCCTGCTTCTGCACCTTCTGGATTCTTCTCTCAAGAATCTCAAGGTCAGAGAAAATCAGCTCAAGATTGATAGTCTCAATGTCACGGGCTGGGTCAATGCTTCCATCTACATGTACGATATTTGTATCCTCAAAGCAACGTACTACATGTACGATTGCGTCTACTTCACGGATATTTGCAAGGAACTGGTTTCCAAGTCCCTCACCCTTGCTGGCACCCTTTACAAGTCCTGCAATGTCTACGAATTCGATTGTTGCCGGAGTTACCTTCTTTCTGTGGTAAAGCTCTCCAAGCTGCTCTATACGCTCATCTGGCACGGCTACGATTCCCACGTTTGGGTCGATTGTTGCAAATGGATAGTTTGCTGCGAGGGCTCCCGCCTTTGTGAGTGAGTTAAATAAGGTGCTTTTTCCTACATTTGGTAATCCGACGATTCCAAGTTTCATTTTATTTTCCTTCTTTCTTATTTTTCTAGTGTTTCAAGGACTTTCCATAGGGTTGTCCCCCATCTTGTCCCCCATTTTTATATATTCCTTTTATGACCTTTCATGAACTTATGTAAAAACCATTCTATCCATATAATTGGAAAACTTATCTATCTCGGTTTTCACTGTTTCTTCGGTCAAGTGACTATATAAATCTAATGTGATTTTTATTGAGCTATGTCCCATCATTTGTGATAGCATTTTATAGCTTTTTGCATACTCTCCTGATGCACTTTCTAGAAATCGTGTTGCAAATGTATGTCTCAAATCATGACAACTTAAATAATGTGGAGTTATGAGTGCTTCTTCCTTTGCCCTTTTTTCATCATTCCATTCATTAGTCATAATATCAATACGTTTTCGTAACGCATTATCATAAGTATTATTCTTTATTGGCAAACCGTCTTTTTTGCTTAGAAAGACCAAATTTCTAAATTCCTTTGGAGTATTTTCTTTTAAATAAGGTTTATCTTTAAGTCTTGCAAGAATTTGTACTGCACTATCTGTTAAACTAATGGTTCTATTACTCTTTTTTGTTTTAGGTGGTCCCCATTCCCAACCATCTTTTCTTATTTTCCCATCTAACGACTTTTCATTTTTTCTTGAATAACGATATTCAAGTGTCTTTTCTACTCTCAAAGTCTTGTTTTCCAAATCAACACAATCCCATGTAAGACCTATAACCTCACTAATTCTAAGACCGGTTAATAATATCAAAGCAAATTGTTCATAGTATGCATAATCCTTTGCCACTTGTAAAAAGAACTTTTGCTCATCATATGAAAAGAAATCAATTTCTTTCTTAGCTTCACCTTCAGGAACAATCACTCCTGATTTTGTAATTGGTGTCTTTCTTATAACATCATTTTCATATGCAGCATAAAACATACTTTGCATTGTAATGAATGTTTGTTTAATAGTACTTGTTGCATAGTCATCATTTACCATGTTATCAAGTATTTTTTGACAATCCATTGCTCTTACATTACCAATCATCATCCTACCAATGACCGGTTTAATATTTATTTCATACCGATTTCTATAATTTCTAACTGTATTAGGCCGCTTGTTGTTTTCTTTAAATCCAATCCATTGTTTATACCAACAATCTACAGATGTTTTATTATTAAGGATTAATATAGAATTGGCATCTTCATATTTTGCATTTGCAAGCCATTGTTTGGCTTCTTTTACATTATCAAATATCCTATCAACTCTTTTTCCACTAGCCGTTATAAAACGTGCTCTATATTTACCATCTTTTTTTCGTTGGCTTAGATTTGGACCTAAATCTTTTCCTTTTAAATCAACTCCCATATTTTTTGCTCCCTTCATTATAAATAATAAAGAAAGCCACAATATGACAAATAGTATATTAACATGACTAGTGCTAATATTCAAGAAGAATCAGCACTACCATAGGATAAATGAAATGACCTAGAAGCACATTTCTAGGTCATCATTTTTTAGATAAGTCTATTTTCTATTAGATATTCTTCTAATTTAATGCGAATAATCATTTGCTTCTTTTCTCCCACTTGTACTGCAAAACTACAACTTGGTTCTTTTACCATTTCTCTTAACTTATCTAGACCAATTCCAAAATATTCATTAGCTTCATAAATTGTTAGCATAAATTTGTCTTTAATTGGAACTTCTTCCAAATTTTGTGGCTTCATATTCTATCATTCCTTTTTGTTACTTATTTTTATGTCCTTAGCTTAACATATAAAATTTTTTTAATCGCTCAAAAGCACATTGATTTTGACCTCTTTTAAGGTGGATTTTTAGTTTGAATAAAAGTTTAAAAATGAATTGCTAAAAAAGAAAAGCATATGGACTAGATTGTAGCCATATGCTATACTGATTAATGGTCTCCTAAATGGGGCAAACTTTATAGTTTGTAGTAACTATTAATTTGACCTACCTATTTTGAAGTATATCGTGTCAATATATTTCTTTAATAATAGATAGTCATTGTTCTTATTAATGAAAGGAGACCATACTTATGAATTTACAAAATGTAAATAATAAGTTATTAATAAGTTCTTACATTTACTGTAAGGCTCTTGAATTTGAGTTAAATCATCCTATTGATTCACTCAAAGATAGAGTAACTTATTTCGTAAGCTGCAAAGTTTATGAAGTAGTTATCTTTATTCTATTAAATGTTATCGCAAGATAGTATTTAGTATACAAGCTAAAACACGAAACATATGACACTATTGAAGTAGTGTCTCCCACGTTATTTTCAATGTGGGAGTTTTTTATTACTCTATCTTTTTCATATTCTAATATATTCACTTTTCTCAAGAAATAATATCAATTTTTGTACTATTAATCATTAAATTTTTCTATTAAAAATAAGAATCCTTTTTCTTTTTAATCCTATTCCCCTTTCATTATAATTTTTATTATTTTTTGCATTATCACTTAATTTTTAAAATAATTGCTCTTTAATTATTAATTCTATTACTAGCATACATCAGGGTACCCTACCCTGCTGCTACCGCCTTCCAATGTAAAGCTAAACAAACAGCTTTACATTTCCAGTTGGTGTAAATCTTGCAATTCCTCATATTACAAAAATGACACTATGTAGTTTAACATAATGCCATTTTTTCTATAGATTTTCTTTTCATCTGCATATCCTATAAATAAAAGGAAGTACACTATTTTGATAAATATTTTAGACAATCTCACAACATACATATTATGTATATTTATATCTTTTTCCATAATTTATCTCATATTTGAGGAAGTAAAATTAGGTATCAAAAACCTAAAAAAGGAACTCATTGAAAATGGATATACTGGTTTCAACAAATTTATGTACATTTTAAGTAGAGTTCTTTTTGGAAAAGATGATTAACTATAAAATCATAACATTAACCTTTGACTAAATTTGTGAAATTTTCTTATCTACTATGTAAGACATAAGAAGAAACGTCCATGCCATTGTAATAAATTGTCTTGTAAAATTCACTTTAGAAATAGCATCCATCATAATACCAACTCCAGATACTATACATACTGCAAGTTTTAACATTAAATTTAATTTTTTTATTTTATTTAAGGAATCAGCTTTTTTCAAATGCCAATAGAACCATATAAAATTTCCAATTGCAATAGACCAATAAATAAATTGCAATATAACTTCTGGCATAATATTCTTATGGGTAATTTTAGCAAACACTGCTATGATAACCATTACCATAAGTGGAATAGTTATTATTATATGATAAATATATGATTGCCATGAATTATCTTTAAAATATGCAAATGTCTTTTCATGTTCATTATTATCTAAATTTCTCATTTCAACTATTGAAGATATTTGCATTGAAAATATCAAAAATCCTAAAGCAATTAAATAAAATAGAATAAGATATTTAGAAATAGAATTAGGT
>CAVKUD010000171.1:0-6567 GCA_963659315.1 Senegalimassilia sp.
AAGATTTTTTAAGGCTGTGTAGGAGGAATGAGTTATGAATTCAGTTAATGACAGAACAAGAGATATAGGTCCATTTGTTCCAGGTCCAGACGACGATATGTTAATCTGCCGCTGTGAGGAAATCACAAAGGGAGAGATTAGAAAGGCAGTCCATGATGGTATGTGGACCCTAACCGAAATCAGGCGGTACTTACGAACAGGAATGGGACTTTGCCAGGGCCAGACCTGCAGCAAGCTGGTAAAGGGAATAGTGGCGAGAGAGCTTGGTGTATCTCCAGCAGAGCTTGAGCCTGCAACCAGCAGGGTGCCAATGCGTCCAATCGAGATGAGGATATTTGCGAATGAGGCAGCGGACGAAAAGGAGGGCGAATAGTATGAAGACAAAGGCAGAGGTTGTAATCATAGGAGGCGGAATCATAGGATGTGCCACAGCTTATTATCTGGCAAAAATGGGAGCTGATGTTATCGTACTTGAAGGCTCAGACCATATCGGAAACGGAGGCTCATCCAGAAATGGCGGAGGTGTCAGACAGTCAGGAAGAGATGTGAGGGAGCTGCCACTTGTGATGTATGGAATTAAAAATCTGTGGCCTACATTATCAGAGGAGCTTGAGGTGGACTGCGAGTACCATCAGGACGGCAACCTGAGACTGGGAAAAACAGAGAAGCACAGAGAAATACTTACAAGACTTGCGGATAATGCAAGAGGGGTAGGACTTGATGTCAGAATGATTGATGGAGATGAGGTCAGAGCCATAAATCCTTATCTGTCAGATGAAGTAATCTGCGCCAGCTGGTGCCCTACAGACGGACATGCAAACCCACTCACTACAACACTTGGATATTACAAGATGGCGAGGAGGCTTGGTGTGACCTTTATCACAGGAGAGCCAGTTGTGGAGCTTAAGGTGATAAAAGGAAAAATCCGTCAGGTAATCACTCCAAATAATACATACGAAGGTGAGAGTGTGCTTGTGGCAGCAGGACTTGACTCAAGGGAAATCCTTACAACAGTGGGAATAGATATACCTATGACAAATTCCCTGCTGGAGTGTCTTGTCACAGAGGCACAGCCCCATATGTTTGATCAGATGCTTGGAACAGCAGAGGCAGACTTCTATGGACACCAGACAAAGCATGGTTCCTTTGTATTCGGTGGTTCGTCAGGACTTGAGAGATACAACAAGGACAATGGCACACCAGTTAACTCATCAAAGACGGCACCATGTATCTGCCGTGGAATCATGAAATACTTTCCAGACCTTGCCAATGCAAAGATTGTCCGTACCTGGGCAGGCTGGATGGATGCCTCATCGGATGGAGTGCCATCACTGGGCACAGTGGATGAGATACCAGGACTCTATGTGGCTTGCGCCTTTAATGGTCATGGCTTTGGAATTGCACCGGCAGCAGGCGAGCAGCTTGCCAAGCTCATTGTGACAGGGGAGACGGATGTGGATTTGAGTGCGCTGCACTACGACAGGTATAGGGCGAAAATTTGATGCTTGAGGCTGGTGGGCTTCCCGCTTGGAGGTTGTGAAAATCAGATAGCATACAGTGTATTTTCTTCTGGAAAACAACTGTATGCTATCTGATTATCGGCAGGCTTTGAGCGGGAAGCTCGAAGAGCTGCGCCTCGAGCATGAAATTTAATTAACTCAAACTGACCACACAAAAACTTTCGATAATCGTATGATATACAGTTGTTTTGCAGAACAAAATATGAACTGCTGCGGAGTTCCATTAGTCTTGGTAACGGTGAACGTCATACAAACTTGCATAACCTATCTGCGATTTGTTCCGCAGCTGACTTCATATTTTTTCGGCAAAATACACTGTATATCAGAAGATTAGCACAGTGTAGAATGTGGTCAGTTTGAGTTAATTATTGACAAACCTTAAGAATAGGTAAATATAGGAGGAAGTGTAATGAATAATTTTACGTTTAATATACCGACAGATATAAGATTTGGAAAAGACCAGATAGAGTGCCTCCCAGATGAGCTTGCCAAGTATGGCAGGCGGGTTCTTCTGGTATATGGTGGTGGAAGCATCAAGAGAAGTGGGCTTTACGATAAGATTATGACGCTTCTCAAGGATTTTGATGTATCGGAACTAGCTGGCATAGAGCCTAATCCCAAGCTTAGCTCTGTGGAGAAGGGGGCTGCTATCTGCAAGGAAAAGGGGATTGAAGTAATTCTGGCTGTTGGCGGTGGCAGCACCATTGATGCTTCAAAGCATATCGCTGCGTCTGCCTGCTATGATGGAGAGCCTTGGGATTTGGTGCTGGATAGAAGTCTTGTGAAAAAGGCTCTGCCTGTGGCTGTTGTCCTGACAATATGCGCTACTGGCTCAGAGATGAATTCAGGAGCTGTAATCAGCAATGAAAAGACACATGAGAAGCTTGAGATTAACACACCACTTTTATATCCGAAACTGTCAATATGCGACCCTACATATCTGTATACCCTGCCTGCAAGGCAGACGGCGGCTGGCTCTGTAGACATTTTGTCTCACGTTATGGAACAGTATTTCCAGCCAAATGATGAGGCTTATATCACAGATGCTATCAGTGAGGCGGTCATGAAAACTGTCATAAGATATGCCAGAAAAGCCATAGATGAGCCAGAAAATTATGAGGCACGTTCAAATCTCATGTGGGCATCAACAGTTGGACTTAACCATCTGCTCACAGTGGGAAAGGGTGGTGCCTGGAGTGTCCATCCAATAGAGCATGTGATGAGTGCCTACTATGACATAACCCACGGAGTCGGACTTGCAATTCTGACACCAGCCTGGATGGAATATGTCTTATCAGAAAAGACCGCTGCCCGCTTTGCACGTTTTGCAAGAGAGGTATTTGGTGTAGCAGAGGCTGATGATATGAAGGCGGCAAGGCTTGGCATAGAAAAGGTAAGAGGGTTTAATAAGTCACTGGATATGCCGGAGAAGCTGTCAGAGGTCGGAATCGGTGAGGAGAAGTTTGATGAAATGGCATCTGAGGCTGTGAGGACAAGCGGACTTGCGGAGAGGGCGTATGTCAAATTGAATAGCTCGGATGTGAGGGAGATATTGTTTAGGTGTTTATAGATATTTGTCATACTCAAATCTTATCCGCATATATATGTAATAAATTACAAGGAGTATGTAACGATGGAAAGATTTATTACTTATATGTATGCGTATGAAAACAAGACAAAAGGCAGAAATGTAGGCTTTGTGAAGGTAGAGTGCCGGAAAGACACCTGCGCACTGGAGATACATATCAGGAATCTGGGGCGTTTTAGCGGTAAATGCCGTACCTATTTACTTATGGATGAAAATGTAATAGGGGTCGAGCTGGGGCATGTAATAATAAGCTACGGACAGGGGCAGGCAATCTACTATTTTGACAGGAATGACATAGAGCAGTCAGGCTATAGGCTGGAACAGGTAAAAGCAGTGCGTGTGGAATGCGGCAATCAGGAGTTTCTGGCGAGCTGCTGGAGTGAGGAAGCTGGAAAATGGATTGCGCAGGATATAAGTGCTTTTACGAAGAGGGAGGATGCGCAGACAGACAAAAATAATGCTCAGATGGGTATGACACAATTTAATTCTGGTAATTATAACATGGCTGGAGGTAATATATCTCAGTTAGATAAAGCGGTTAATCAAACTCAAAATTCTAATATTCACACAGGTATATTACAGACAGAGTCGGTACAGCATAATGTAGCTGTCAATAATATGCCATATAACAGTGCGTACAATCCAGCGAGGGCAAACTTAGGGGAAAGTAATACACAGTTTAACTCTGGATATTATAATTTAGAAAGTGGTAATTCACCACAGCTGGAAAAGACTGTCAGTCAATCTACGCAGCCTCAAATCGACAGAATCGACCTTGCCGACATCCGCAGGCTTTTTCCCACAAAGCAGTACTATGCCAACAACAGCTTTGTGATACACGGGTTCATGAACTACAATCACCTGATTGTAAAGACCGAGGATAACAAAAAATATCTGGGAGTTCCCGGTGTATATGAAAAACCAGAGGAAATGATGGCAAAGCTCTTTGGCTTTACGGAATTTGTAGATGAAAAAACGCACTCCGAATCGCAATCCGAGGGTGCGTTTGGTTACTGGCTCAGTCAGGCTTTATGATTTGGGTCATCATTTTTCAAAAATGAATAGAGATAGTGATCCTGCCATTTGCCGTGGAGACAGATGTAATCACGGAGGACGCCTTCATTGGTATAACCTATGTTTTCAAGCAGGTGGCAGGATGGTCTGTTGTTTTTCTCCACAACAGCGGTAATCCTGTTTAGGTTTAAATCATAAAAGGCGACAGACATGGCACACTCTATTGCCTCAGTGGCATAGCCCTTGTGGTGAAACATATGGGCGAATTTGTAGCCGATTTCACAGCTCTGATAAAAGGAATAGGTTATATTGTGGAGGCAGACAGTGCCTATTATATAGTCAGGATTTTCCTTTAAAAACACATAAAAACGAACAGTCTGTCCTTTGACAGCCATATTGTATTCAAATTTCAGTAATTTGTGCTGGTGCTGAATTGTATAGAAGTCAGGAACACGGTCGGTCTCGTATCTTTCAAATAATTCACGGTCTCTGTTGTAGAAGTCAAGAACCATCATGGCGGCATCAGGTTTTAGCACCTTTAGAACCAGACGTTCAGTTTCGTATTTTAATAACATATTTGATTTCCTTCCACGGATTGAAGTATAATCTAATTATATCATTTTAGGGTAGGAAGTCTATGACACAGGATGAAAAATATATGAAAGAAGCCATTAAGCAGGCTAAAAAAGCTTATAAAATTGATGAGGTGCCAATCGGCTGTGTGATTGTGCAGAATGACAAAATTATTGCCAGGGGCTATAACCGCAGAAATATTGACAAAAACACCCTGTCCCATGCGGAGCTGAATGCTATTAAAAAAGCCAGCAAAAAGACAGGTGACTGGAGGCTTGAGGACTGCACCATGTACATTACCTTAGAGCCATGCCAGATGTGCGCCGGGGCGATAGTACAGTGCAGGATGGGCAGAGTGGTAATAGGAGCCATGAATGCCAAGGCAGGCTGTGCGGGGTCGGTGCTTAACATACTTCAGATGCCGCAATTCAATCATCAGGTGGAGATGGAGACTGGGGTGCTTGAGGAGGAGTGCTCGACAATGCTTTCGCAGTTTTTTAGAGAATTACGAGAAAAAAAGAAACAGAAGCAGGAGTAAAGTCGCAAATTCCTTGACAATTCATATGTTTGTAGAGTACAATTAAATCTCCGAGCAGCCGGGGTGGTAGCGGTACCTTGTACCAACAATCCGCTATAGTTGGGGTGATGTCTCGTAGAGGGTTCAAGCATGGGAGCTGCCCTTCATAAGTGGTGTTGACGTTTGGGTCTTTCGCAATGGAAATCTGTGAACCGGGTCAGGGTAGGAATACAGCAGCCCTAAGCAGACGCTTTCATGTGACGAGAGGCAGCCTGAACTGAGCTAACTGTGAAGGTAACGTCTTATGGGAGAATTCGAAGCGGGATGCTCGGTTTTTTATGCCTTAGCATGCAAGAGAAGCTGCCACTGGCAGGTTCTCTGTATCGCATAAAAGCCGTACGATGAAAACTACAGACTGCAAGCTTGCTTGCAAGGAGGACAAATGTTAGATACAATTCGGAAATATATACACATAGTATGTGAGATAATAGAATTATTTTTTGCCCTGCTAGTGGGAGTGGCGCTGGTTGTCGCAGTGGTGCGTTTCATACCAGAGCTTGGCACATATATGGCAGGCTACCATGGAACCGATATGTTCTTAGAGGTCCTGGAGGAAGTCTTCAGCCTTGTAGTGGGAATAGAGTTTATCAAGATGCTTTGCAAGCCAAACACAGACAATGTAATTGAGGCGCTTGTATTCCTTGTGTCAAGACATATGGTTATAGGAACAAATTCGGCAATAGATAATTTGTTTTCTATAATAAGTATTGCTATACTGTTTCTTGTCAAGGCGTTTATACATGACCAGAAGAGAAAGCACAGAGCTATGGATATGGAGCAGGCGCAAGCTAAAAAGAGTGAGTAAAATTCAGCCTTGGAGGATTGGCCTTCAGGGCTGAATTTTGTATGTGACGATTTCAAATCATACGACTTCCCACTCGGAGGCTGTGGGGGCGCCGAATGGCATACAGTGTATTTTCCAGAAAAAATATGAAGTCAGCAACGGGACTTAATCGAGGATTGGGTTTACAGGAGCTGGGAGGCTTCTCCGTTGCGGAGGTTTCTGGAACCCCGTTGCAGTTCATATTTTGTTCTGGAAAACAACTGTATGCCATCCGGCTGATTCACTTTGTGGAGTGGGAAGTCTGGTTACATATGGGGAGAGAAGGTCGGGATGGGGCGTTCAGGGATTCAGTTCTATCTGGGATAGAATAACATTTAGGAGGCGCAGTGGAAGTATGATTCAGGATATAGAGCCGCATAAGTTTGATATTGCATATCAGGGCGTAAAGCCTGGTATGCAAAGTGACAGGCAGAATAAGTCGCTGATTTTTACTGGGGATAAGGTGCTGGTA
>CAVKUD010000172.1:0-6016 GCA_963659315.1 Senegalimassilia sp.
TGTAACATACATCGGCAACGCCCTCCTTTCTTTCGTCTGGAGGGTTAGCCCCTCCGATAAAGAGGGTAAGCCGCCTGGCTCTCTGGTTTCCCATGCGTCTATAATATCACCTCTTTGTATCGTCTACAATCATTTTCTGAGCGAATCATATTCTATTTTTAACCGATAAATTAATTGTTTTATTTGATTTTATTTTTTTGATAACAAATTGACTATTTGTACAGAATACGAGAAAAACAATTTTTAAAATTTTAGCGAATATTTCTAAACAATTTTTCATATCCTGATATTGATTTAATCAGGAAAAAATTCATTTATAAAATAAATAAGAATTAAATAGGAATACAAAATTAATTATTCATATCCTTATTATCTGAATTCCCATAAAATAGACACTTCCAGACTTTTCAATATTTATTTTTTGTCTGTATTACTTGAATATAAATCATTCACAATAACTCTGATACTTGAATATGTCATAATCACAATCCCCTCAATACTTGAATATTACATTGGAGTATATCTGTAAAACTTGAATAAAACCGCAAAAAAATAAAGCCCTCCCAGGCTCTCAAGTATAGCTGCTATAAAATTACTGCTCCTAATCAGGATATCCGGATATTATTTCAGATAAAAAGAAAAATCCTGATACGACAATTAGACCAAAGCATGGCTTTGACCTCGTATTTGTCTCATATTCGATTTATATTTGCTGTCAGGCACTTATTTACCAATGACGCATACAACTGTGTTTCTGGACGTTTCTCACGCTTCTGCAGGGCTAAACTATCCTGCACTGCCTGAACAAGTTCTCTTATAAAGTTCCTATGCTCTCTTGCCCTGTTCGTGTTAAGCATGGATAGAATTCCTGCCATCTCTACACCGGTCTGTTTATCTTCCCGGTCTATCTCTCCGCTAAACCTACGATAGATTGCATCGGATATATTTTGTTCCATCATAGCGTTTTCATTTGGAATCTGCATATCCTTTTTTGAAATAACTGTGCTATTTTTCATTGTCATTTCATAATGATATGCCTTATTTCGTTTTTTGCTGATAAATAGTAGTTTTTTCTCCTTCAGCTCGTGTATGTATTCCTGCAGGGTCTTCCTCACCACATTAAATCTTCTGCAGAACTCCTCATAGAAATTCTGTACAAACATATGCTTTCCCTCTGTAAAACGCTTTAAATACAGGAATAGAAGTTTGGAACCAGCTTTCAATTTTCTGAATGAATCACACATAAAATCTGTTGCAGCCACTTTCAGATAACCAGCCTTAAAGTTCTTATCAGAAAAATCATTTCCTACCAGGGTGACACATATATCTGTACGATGCTGCTTCTCCCATGTAATCAGTTTCTTCTCCTGAAGCGAAGCCAGAATATCATAGAATTTTTGATAGGATATGTCGATTGCCTGGCATACATCTTTATAATATACCGAAAACACTGTTCCATATACATCCTGATAATTGGCTATATATAAAATAAAATCAACCTCACGGCTGCTTAATCCAGCTTCTACCATGCGGTCAATATATGAATTTTTAAGTTTATACAAACGGTGTCACCCCCTTTCTGTTAAATCTTTATAAAACGTCAGTTTAATACATTTTCATTTTAGATATTTTGCTTTTACTTTTGTAAACCGCTCTTGAAACCTATCAAGTACCCACTCCTTGTCATAGTCATTATTATTTGCAAAATCTATACATTGCTCGATAACATTATTTGCAAAATCATCCATTTCCTTCATAGCTTTTTTATAAAATTCTTCTTCGCTCATATAATTCTCCTGAAATTTAAACATTCAACCGCTAATTAGCATACTCTTCTGTCAACCATTTCCGGCGCGCTTCTATACATCCTTCTGGAAATCCTTCTGGAACATTTTTAAAAATACAATGTCCGCAGTTTAAATTAAATGCAATACATTCCATGATTGTCCCATCCTCATTGACTGCAAAGAGTTTTCCAAAAACCAGATACTCAGCCAAATCTGCTTGATAATTTTCTAGATTGTTCATAATTTATTTTCATGACCTCCTTTAATCTACAACCTTTAAACAAACAGGGGAAATATTCCAATGCTCATTTGGAAATGATTTACATATAACCCTTACTGTTTTCTTGTTTACTTTTTCCACAAACAAATCATTATACTCTTCAAGATATTTGGGAGCTTTTCCTTTGCCATCGTACTTTACTCTATCTCCAACTGTGAAATCACACAATTCCATTTCTGTTATATAATTTCCAAACACTGTTTTTATATTTTTCATTTGGTGCACCTTTTAAATTATAAAAATTTAGTTTAATTCACATGATAAATTAACCAAAGGATATCCTCTGGCTCAATTTCACAACCAACTTGTTCCTGTAAATATCTTCTACATGTTTCGGTATTCATAGGCGATACAATTCCACCATCACTTTTATAATCTTTAAATAATGGGATTAATTTTTCTCTGTCCTTCATGCTCTTATCACCCTTTCTGACTAAATATAATCTCATTACTAAAACTCATTTTTGCTGTCAAGGAATAGTACATCCTTTGTAGAAATCAACCTCCAATCCTGAAACAAACCAAAAGACATTCCCGTTCTCTTATTTGAGCCGATAATAAGGGCTTCTGATTTTTTATTAAAAGTAGCCTGATGAATTGGTTTCTTGTTTATTCCAGAAAAAATTTGTTCTCTCATAATTTTATTCTCCTGATTAACACACCATCTATTCTTCTGTCGAATTAGTCATAATGCCTTCCTTTAAGACAATTGTGCCATCCTTATATCCCTGCAGGAGGTCATAGATAATTTCCTGCATACTACTTACTGTCATTTCCGGTGGAAAATACTCAAATAGCTTCTTTTCGTTCAATGTGACTTTGACTGCCGGAGCTTTCTTCTCTGTATTTCCCTCTATGATTTCAAGGATATCGCTATAATCCAAGGTTCCGTTGGATTCATAATTTTTTCTAATCAAGGATGCCTGTTCCAAAGATGGGACTTTCTTACATTTACTCATATAGGTCAACACCATCTTTTGGCTCGTTGCATCCAGAAAAGACAACTCAACACCTGCATTCATCGCTAAAATACCATCATCTAAATATGAAAAAAATTCTTCATCCAGATAAGTGAGACGCACATATCTCTGTACCTGTCTCTTAGAATCATTATCTTTCCCGACAGAACCTGCAGTATCTGTTCCCTTCTTTCCCTGGTGCCGCTCTGCATCCATACACATCCTATATGCCTTTGCTTTTTCACTAATCCTTATTTTCTCACGATAGAAGTTGGAATGTACCATCAGGATTGTTGCCGTATCATTATCCATTTCTCGGATAATTACCGGTACTTCATCCAAGCCACAGATTTCTGCTGCTCTTCTACGTCTGTGTCCGGATACAATCTCATAGGTCTCATTATCCAACGGGCGGACTAACAGCGGTTCTACAATGCCATTTTCACGAATAGACTCCAGCAACTGGGCAAAATCATCTGTTGTCTCATCCACCAGATAAGGATGATTTTCAAAAGTTTTTAAGGAGCTGATGGGTACCTTATCTGCAGATTTAATTGCCTTTTTTATCTGCCGTGTTACCTTTTCCTTTGGCATATCCTCTGTCTTAAGTGACGGATCAAGCAGATATGATGCATCACTGAGATTTAAATTGTCAAATAAACTCTTTCGACTTGCCATTATCGTTCACCCTCCTTTTCCTTGAGCAATGCAAGACATTCGTCTATAAAATTGTTATACTGTAGTGCTGCTATTGAATGAGGTGCATATTTTAGTACACTTTCCCCTGCAGCATCGGATTCAGGAATTAATGTTGTCAAAGGTATTGTAGTATCAAACAGATTCACATTGTGACCATACTGTTCTCTGGATATTTTCATTAAATCCCTGTTATTTCTTGTATTGGCACGCACCTGGGTAAACAATACTCCTAAGACTTCAGGTTTTGTAAATGTTCCATTCGCCTTGCGGACTTTTGCAATCTTCTTGAATAAATTCTGCATGGCATCGATGGCAAGAAATTCCGCTGATATTGGCACAATCAGATAATCTGCCGCAAATAAAGCATTTGTTGTAAGAATACCGAGACCAGCCTGACAATCTAACAAAACATAGTCATACTTGTTTCCCAATGTAGCTATATAATTCCGTATGATAATTTCCTTCATCATCTGGGATGGCAGGATTAATTCATAATCATGTACATCATAACTACCGGCAATAATGTCAAATCCTTCATCGCTAGAAAGTATGACATCAGGTGCATTATCCGGAAAATCATCATCCTCGATAAAGTTATCAAGGATACGACAAATTGTCTTATCATCTTCATCACGTATCCCCATGGATTTTGCCAGATTGGCAGAGGCATCCAAATCAATTGCCAAAACCTTGTAGCCACGTGCTACAAGACCAGCTGCCAGATTTTTTACTGTTGTTGTCTTTGATACTCCACCTTTTTCCTGTACTACTGCAATCACTTTACTCATAATCTTATCCTCTTTTCCTCTATTTTTATTGATTGTCTTGATTTTCCCCCGATTTTATGGTATTTTTAACTTGTTTTTGATAGAAATGCATTCGGGGTTTGTAATGCACAGTTTATGAACGTTCTGTAAGCGAACTTTCGATGCAAATAACTTGGTCGTTATATCTATCAGCTTGAAGGATTTGTGGTCGAAGACAAATCCTTCTTTTTTTCATTATCTACTGTAAGGAGACTTCATCATGAATCAGAATCAATTTCAAATAGAAAATCTTTCTGCTGAACAGCAAAGTGCCATTGTCGAAAGAATTCACTTTCTACGAAATGATGTTCTTCATATGAATCAAAAACAGTTTTCTAATGTACTTGATATCTCTCAGACTTATATATCCCTGCTAGAGTCAGGTGATCGTCCTATCAGTACGATTCTTGTAGTGAAAATCATTGCTTCCTTTCACATAAATCCTAACTGGCTGATTTATGGAGATGAATCTGAGGATATATTCTCTATTTCATCCACCGCTGAAAACGGAACTAAACATTTACAGATTGATGCATTGAATAATCTAGTTCAGATGTATTCTCTCAAATCCAAGGATGTAGCGTTCCTACAGTGGTATTTATCTATGTCTGCCAACGAACGTCTGTCATTTATTAATGCTCTCGATAATATTGTCCGCTTATATCCTGAAAATTGATTTTGCACTGCTCTTCGTTTTCCTCAAAGAATATCTTCAGTGCATATTCATATACGTTTTTTAAGCTGTCCTTTTCTAAATGTCTGCTGATAAGCCCCAGCATGAAAATGTATTCTTCTGGATTTATTTCATCTGCAGTCTTTTGTTTTCTCATAAGTTCCGCCTCTTAATTAAACTTTACTACTCCGCCTACTGAGGCTTTGTAATCATTTAACATACCTCTGTAAATCACATAATTGTAACGCTGCTTATCTGTCTTTTTGATAGCATATCCAATTGGCAGCTGGTCATGGACCATAAGATACTGCAATGTATCTACACCTATATTCAATTCTTTTGCAGCCTGCTTGGTTGTCACTCTCTCTAACACTTTTTCCATAATATCACCTCATATTATTTCTGATTATTACTAAAAGAAATTCTTTCAAGTGGAATTTCAAAATACTGTGCTACCAGTGTTGCTTTTTTAAGAGATGGTGTTCTTTTTCCTGTTTCCCACATTCCCACAAGCCCAGGACTTATATTCAACTCTTTTGCCAAAGCTTTCTGCGATAATCCTTTTGTCTCTCGCAATACACACAAATTCACTTTCTTTACCTTTGCCATGTCAATGCCTCCTTTTATTTTGTTTTCGTTTTCACTCTATGTGAGTGTTATAACACACTTTGAGTGAGTTTGTCAACTCTTATTAAGTGTTTTGCCCATTTTTTACTTACAAGGAGTTTTTTTTGTTAATTTTATAGTACAAGAAGAAAAGGGGGGATACGATTATGACAATGGGTCATAAAATTGCTGAACTACGATTGCAG
>CAVKUD010000172.1:6026-6535 GCA_963659315.1 Senegalimassilia sp.
ATGTAAGTCCTGGGCTTGTGGGAATGTGGGAAACAAATAAGCGCTTGCCCTCACTCGATGTCTTTATTTCAATAATTGATTTCTTCGATATAAGTGCGGATGTCTTATTAAATGATGAACGAAAATATCCACATATTCAGGATACCTCGTCGGTTATAGAACCAAGACTCAAAGATTTAATTGATGTTTTCAATAAAATGAATTCTGACAGTAGAGATATATTAATAGGCACTGCAAAAACTACATTAAGAGAGCAACAATTGTTAGAAAAAAGTCCATCCTCAAGCGTTACCACTGCGAAGGCAATTTAATCATCTTGCATTTTTAATTGTTGTAATATTTATTATTTAGAGATATACTTGTGCCTTTTAATGTACTGTATACCTTATGTAAATTTGAAAATATAATAATACATTTACCTGGAAACTGAAGGGGCGATATGACAGCTGCCGATATAGCATATTATTGACAAAATCAGGATATACTTGAAAAGGCTACCTGCATATGAT
>CAVKUD010000173.1:0-6474 GCA_963659315.1 Senegalimassilia sp.
CCTTTACGTTGTCAAATAATTGTTTGTCCTTAATCATGTAGCCTTGACTCCTTATCAGTAGTTTTACGTGTGCGTTCGTCGTGCTCTGCACTCATTATATCATATGGCAAATCATTTTCAAGATTGCCGTGTGTTTTAAGAAAGGAAGTAAGAAGTTTGAAGCCTATAGCAGTTTTTGATTCCGGTGTAGGTGGAATCAGCGTTTTAGGAGAGCTGGTAAAGATTTTACCAAACGAGAATTTTATATATTATGGCGACTCAAAAAATGCACCATATGGAACCAAGACCCTGCAGGAAGTTAGAGAGCTTACCTGTGAGCATGCGAGGAGGCTGCTTTTTGAGGACAACTGCAAGGGACTTGTGGTTGCCTGCAATACGGCGACCAGTGCAGCAGTCAGAACTCTGAGGGAAATGTATCCTGAGGTACCTATAGTGGGCATTGAGCCTGCGGTCAAGCCGGCTGTCCTGTGCAAGCTGCATCCCAGGGTGCTTGTAATGGCAACACCTATGACAGTGAGCCAGGAGAAATTCAAGGCACTTATGGCAAAATATGAGGATCAGGGAGAAATTATTCCACTGCCATGTCCAGGGCTTATGAACTTTGTAGAGAGAGGTGACCTGGAGGGAGATGACCTGAGAAAATACCTGACAGAGCTATTGTTTGAGTACAGGGATAATAAGGTGGATTCTGTGGTGCTTGGATGTACACATTATCCGTTTGCTCGCAGGATGATACAGGAGATTCTCGGAGAAAAGGTCCAGGTTTTTGATGGAGCCGAGGGTACAGCCAGAGAAATGAAGAGAAGATTACAGCTGGCTGGACTTCTGGAAAATGACGGAAAGCCAGGAACTGTAAGGTTTGAGAACAGTTTGGAGGGACAAGAAAATAGAGAAAAGGTACTACTTTGTGAACAACTTTTTACAAAAATATTATAGGAAATATGTACTATAGACTGGGAAATATGTCCTAATTATTACGTTTATAAACAGTTTATAAATTTTTTTATGGATGATTTTATAAATGTTTTCTAATTCGGACATATTCCGTCCATATTTACAACATATAATAATCACTGTAAAAGGAAGTAATTCCTTTTTCATTATTCCCTTTTTATTAATAAACATTTTCATAACTAAACTCCTCGGAAAGAGCCTCGTTACTTTGTTTAGAGCAAAGTAAAGGGGCTCTTTCCATTTCTATGGTAAAAATGAATACAAGTATTGTATTTTTATAAGGGTTAATAGTATAATAGTACCTAAGATAGGGGGTTTTTACATCATGAAAAAACAAAAGAAGGTAAGAAGGCGCAGCATAAGGTCTAAGCTGGTCACAAGCTTTGGTTTTATACTGCTCGCAACAGTTGCTATTGTTTTCATGAACATTAGCGCAAATACGCAGATTGGTAAATGCAATAAGCAGCTTACTGCGGAGATGGAGCTGGCAGAGGATAACCAGAAAATGCAGGTCTGCTTCCAGCAGGTTCAGTTATACAGCAATCTGTGTTACACATCATATGGTACAGCAAATGAATCATCTATGCAGGATTCGCTGCAGGCAAAGCTTGATGAGCTAAGGACAGATGTGGAGGTAATGTCTGCCAAGGCGCAGGAGATAGATTCTGAGGAAATTAATACCGCCATGGAAGAGCTTGCCCGTGCGATGAACAATTTCATTGACTATTGTCAGGGCATATATGATACCAGCGTTGCAAGAAGCAATGTCAAGTGTGGCGCACTGGTAAACGGCATGTATGATTTTGTAGTGGTTGTAGATAAGAGAGTGGAAGGTTTCCAGGAGGAGCTGGATACACTTAATGCAACAGTTGCAAGACATTCTGCAATCAGAATAAGCGGAACAACTACATTCAACTATGTTTTACTTGTAGTAGTTGCAATATTTGTAATAGCTGTACAGTTTATTCTGGCACAGACAATCGCAAAGCCGGCAAAGAGTGCAAAGACCCAGCTGGAAGAACTGGCACAGACCATCAAGGATGGACATGGTGAATTACATAGGAGGATCCATATCAAATCAAATGATGAGATTGGTGATTTGTGTGACGGTGTCAATGACTTTGTGGGAATCCTTGAAGAGGTAATGGGTACAATCACAACAGTAAGCGGCAATGTAAATACATCCATAGGCATGATTAATCAGGGTATTGAGACCTCCAATGAAAATGCAAGCAATATCTCAGCTGTTATGGAGGAGCTTGCAAGCTCAATGGATATGGTATCAAGCTCAGCTGCCCAGACCGCACAGGGAACTGCTGATGTGGATAATGCGGTTGCAGACATGGCTGATGCTGCCAGGGAAGGACATGATTTCGTAGCTGAAGTCAAGGAGCGGGCAGTGGAAGCACGAAAGGGTGCCCAGTCACGCTGCCAGGTTATCAATGACAATATCAGCAGGCAGAAGGATGTCATGAGCACTGCTATTGATGAGAGTAGAAAGGTTAAGGATATTGAGAGTCTTACTGAGGACATTCTGTCTATTGCAGCACAGACTAACCTCCTTGCCTTAAATGCTTCAATAGAGGCAGCAAGAGCTGGCGAGGCTGGAAAGGGCTTTGCGGTTGTAGCAGATGAAATCAGACAGCTGGCGGATTCTTCAAAGGAGACTGCAAACAATATTCAGGGAATTTCAGCAGGTGTTATTGCAGCGGTTGAGAGACTTATAGATAATTCCAGTGAGCTTATGGAATTTGTGGGAACAGATATAGTTGAGGACTTCCATAAGTTCGAGCAGATTGCTGATTCCTACGACAATGACGCTGATAAGATGGGCGAGATGATTGAGGACTATGGCGAGAAGGCAGAGCTTATAAAGGCTACCACTGCTGAGATGACCAACAATGTCAACGATATAGCAAGCACTGTCGGTCAGTGTGCAGAGGGCATCGAATCAGCTGCCAAGGATACATGTACACTTGTTAATCTGATTCTGGATATCAAGGGACAGTCTGATGATAATACATCTAATATGGAGACATTAAGCGATGAGACAAAGAGATTTGTAGTCGGCGGTGAGGCTGAAGAGTAAGCTTATATAATATAATATCGAAAAACTGCAACTGACAGCGTTTTTGCAGATTTTAGCATATAAAAACTCCGAGGATAAAAGCACTCGGAGTTTTTTGTCTAAATGCCTTAGTATGCAGAAAAGCTGCCAGTGGCAGCTTTTCTGCATAGAAAAATACTGCTTATGGATAAACTTTATGCTTGAGAAGATAGGAAAGTCTGTCGGTGGCGAATCATCATCTACATAAACCATATATCAGTGTTAGTAGATGACACGGATGTTACACCAGCATCCAGAAGCTCCATAATATCCTCCTTCTCAGATACGAGTCCACCTGCTATTACAGGTGTAGAGGACAGCTTGCAGATACGCTTTACGACCTTTGGCATCAGGGCAGGCAGGATTTCGATTAAGTCAGGCTTAGCTGCCTTTAGCTGCTTCTCTATATTTTCATAAGCCATAGAGTCAATGACAAAGAGACGCAGGATGGTGTATAAGCCAAGCTCCTTGGCATGCTTGATGAGAGCGGGCTTTGTGGTTATAATTCCATCTGCCACAGTATATTTTTTGATAAAGTCTACTGCGATTTCCTTGGAGCTTAGTCCTGTAATCAAATCTATGTGTACCATTGCGATTTTACCACTGGACTTAACCTCGTTTACGATATCAGAGATGCTGCATATATCACCGTATAATATGAAAATAACTTTACTGTCGCTTTCCTTACATTTTCTCAGACCCTCATCATCCTTGATTGCGGCTATGATTGGAGAGTCCTCAAGGGCTTCCCTGAATTCTTTTTTCATGATCTTATATCCCCCCTATAATAACAAAAAACCTCATGTGGATTACATGAAGAATAATACTACATGAGGTTTTGCTTGCCAAGCTTTATACATTCTTTGTAGCGACCACATCTACACCTGTTCCTGCCACATCCTTGAGGACTACATCTCCGATATGCACAGGGGCTTCAAGTGTGACAGACTTTAAGGCTTCTGTGACTTCAAAGATTTTTTCCTTAGGGATGTCCTCCTTGGTCTTGCATGAAACCATTGGAAGGCTTCCGCCATTTACACGGACAGTTGAGGTTACGATTCTTGTAGGATTTGTAACTTCCTTTCGTGCGTAAGCGTCACCTCTTGGGCAGGTATTTCCTGTTACTGAAGTAACTTCTCCATTTTCCATTGTGACTACGATACTGCAGCCTAAAGGACAGCCGATACATGTTAAATCTCTTGTTTCCATAATTTACGCCTCCTCAATTCTGATAGTAATCTTGCTCAAATCTGGAAATTCTGCAAGCTTTGCTTTCTCTAAAACAACCTGCTCCATCTCGCCAGGTGCCATTACCGGTCTCTTGCGCTTGTTGATGAGAGTGTCATCATAGTAGGTTGCTATGAAGCAGTTTTTGTATACAGCGCCTACACGGAAGCGGACTGTGAGCTTATCCTCCATCTCGGTAGGACGGACGTACTTAGGTACGGTATATCTGACTCCGCCCTCTGGGAAAATCTCAACAGCTTTAGCGGAAGTGTTCTTACCGTTTTTTATGTAGTTTGCAGCGTTTTTACCAGCAGCAGTAGCCTCCTGAGATACATAGTCTACCAGGTCATGTACATGGAGCACGTTACCACAGGCAAATACACCGTCTATACTTGTTTCCAGGCTGTCATTTACGATTGGACCAGAAGTTACAGGACTTAACTCTACACCTGCACTGCGGCTTAACTCGTTCTCAGGTAATAATCCACATGAGAGGAGAAGAGTATCACACTCGTATCTGATTTCAGTTCCTGGGATTGGCTTTCTGTCAGGACCGACCTCTGCGATTGTAACAGCTTCAACTCTTTCTTTTCCCTCGATGTCAACTACTGTGTGGCTTAACTTAAGTGGAATGCCGAAATCATCAAGACACTGCACGATATTTCTCTTAAGACCACCAGAGTAAGGCATAAGCTCTGCTACCACCTTGACCTCAGCACCTTCAAGTGTCATACGGCGTGCCATGATAAGTCCGATGTCTCCTGAACCAAGGATGACAACCTTTTTACCTGGCATATAGCCTTCCATATTTACCAGTCTCTGGGCAGTACCTGCTGAGTAGATTCCTGCTGGACGATAGCCAGGGATATTTAAGGCACCCCTGCTTCTTTCACGGCAGCCCATGGCAAGGATTACGGCTTTTGCCTGTACTTCAAACATTCCATCCTCACGGTTCATGGCTGTGACAACCTTTTCTGCTGAGATATCCATAACCATTGTGTTAAGCTTGTATTCGATTTTTCTCTCATATACCTGTTCTGCAAAACGTGATGCATATTCAGGGCCTGTGAGCTCTTCTTTAAATGTATGGAGTCCGAAGCCGTTGTGGATGCACTGGTTTAGGATACCACCCAGCTCCTTGTCTCTTTCTATAATTAATATACTTTCTATTCCGTTATCTCTTGCTGAAACAGCAGCGGCAAGACCAGCAGGACCGCCACCAACAATTACTAAATCATAATTTTTCATAACGCACCTCCTAAATCTCTTTGTTAAGACCTACTACAAAAGTAGATTTTCCGCCATTTTTGGTAATGTCATACATGCTCATTGGAACCTCTCTCTCAAGGATTTCCATTGTTCTAGGTGAGCAGAAGCCTGCCTGGCAGCGTCCCATTCCTGCACGGGTTCTGCGCTTTACCCCATCCAGGGAACGGGCACCCAGTGGTCTGCGGATAGCATCAATGATTTCGCCCTCTGTAATCATTTCGCAGCGGCAGATGATGTTGCCGTAGGCTGGCTGCTCCTGGATGAGCTTGTTTCTCTCCTCAATTGATAAGGTATCTGGACGGAGAATGCCTTTTCTTGTGCCGACAAAATCTGGATTTTCTTCAAGTCCCAGCTTGTCAGCGACCAGTTTTGCAACCATCTCTCCGATTGCAGGAGCAGATGACAGACCCGGTGACTCGATTCCTGCGGCATTGAAAAATCCCTCTGCGCCAGCAGCTTCTCCGATGATGAAGTCATCCTTTGACTCGTGGGCACGAAGTCCTGCAAAGGAAGTGATAACCTGACGGAGTGGCACATTCTTTACAGAAAGAGAACAGGTTGCAGCCAGTGAGTCAAGACCGGCAGCAGTTGTGTTCACAGCCTCTTTGTTGTCTACGTCTACAGCTGTTGGACCTACGAGGAGGTTGCCGTGGACTGTAGGAGTTACGAGGACACCCTTGCCCATCTTGCTAGGAAGCTGGAAAATAGTGTGGCTTACGTGATTTCCTGCAGCCTTGTCAAGAAGCATGTACTCGCCCTTTCTTGCAACTATATGTAATTTCTCTGTGCTTACCATATTGTTAAATGTATCTGCGTATACACCAGCAGCATTGACAATGACCTTTGCCTCTATTGTAGAGACCTCTGGAGCAGCACCCTTTACTGCATTAGCGCCTACTGGCTTTTTATCTACTGAT
>CAVKUD010000174.1:0-6458 GCA_963659315.1 Senegalimassilia sp.
AAAGCGTAAGAAAAAATCTGAAGCAGCTAGAAAAAGAAAATACAATTAATGTATTTGCAGGGAACTACCACGCAGTGGTAGTTCCTTTTTACGTTGCCAAAGGAGGTTATGAATGAACGAGAATTTGAAAAAGATGTTTAGCTACTACAAGCCATACAAGGGTATATTTTTTGCAGATATGTTTTTTGCAACCCTGTCAGCGGCTGTAGCACTTACAATACCCCTTGTGGTCAGATATGTCACATCCACGCTTATATATAAGACCACGGCGGAGATAGTACACCAGATTATATTTATAGCGATAGGCTTGCTTGCTCTTCTTGCAGTGGACTGCTACAGCAGATTTTTTATAGGCAATTACGGACATGTCATGGGTGCAAGGATGGAATACGACATGAGGGCAGAGCTTTTTGCCCATTTGCAGAAGCTGTCATTTTCCTTCTATGATGATGCCAAGGTGGGACAGCTGATGAGCAGGGTGACATCGGATTTGTTTGACATCACAGAGCTTTTGCACCACGGACCTGAGAATATCATCCTGTCCCTGCTTAAGATTTTAGGAGCACTCATAATCCTTTTAAATATCAACGGATGGCTTGCCCTTGCGGCATTTATAGTGCTCCCATTTATGTTCTGGTTTGCCTTTGTACTCAATAAGAGGATGAGGGCGGCCTTTAAGAGCAATAGAGTGAAAATTGCAGCAATCAATGAGCAGATAGAGGATAATCTGTCTGGCATACGTGTGGTAAAATCCTTTGCGAATGAGGACATAGAAAATCAGAAGTTTAAGATAGGAAATGATGGCTTCCTTGCAGCAAAGAAGGACAGCTATCATTTTATGGGAATATTCCAGTCAGGAGTAGGTGTTTTTTCGACACTTATTCAGGTGAATGTAATCATTGCGGGAGCAATCCTTATAGCATACAGCAAGATAAATATAAGCGATTTGATAACATTTCTCCTCTATATTAATGTGTTCACAGATCCAATCAGAACCCTGGTTGATTTTACAGAGCAGTTCCAGAATGGATACACGGGCTTTGAGCGATTCAGGGAGATAATGGACATAGAGCCAGACATCAAGGATTCGGAGGATGCAGTTGAGCTAAAGGACGTAAAGGGTGAAATCGAATTCCAAAACGTATCCTTTAAATACAATGATGGCGCAGAGGAAGTCTTAAATAACATCAATCTAAAAGTGCCAGCAGGAGCCTATATGGCACTGGTAGGCTCATCAGGAGCAGGAAAGACCACACTGTGCTCACTGATACCGAGATTTTATGATGTGACAGAGGGCACAATCAGGGTAGATGGAAAAGATATCAGGGATGTAACCTTAAACAGCTTAAGAAACCATATAGGAATGGTACAGCAGGACGTATATCTTTTTGCAGGAACAATATTTGAAAATATAGCCTACGGAAAGCCAGGGGCAAGCAGGGAAGAAGTAATAGAGGCAGCAAAAAATGCAAATGCCCATGAGTTTATCATGTCATTCCCAGATGGATATGACACAGATATAGGACAGAGAGGAATCAAGCTGTCAGGTGGACAGAAGCAGAGATTATCTATAGCCAGAGTATTTTTAAAGAATCCACCAATCCTTATATTTGACGAAGCAACCTCAGCCCTTGACAACGAGAGTGAAAAGGTGGTGCAGGAATCTCTGGAAAAGCTTGCCAAAAACAGGACAACCTTTGTAATCGCCCATCGATTAACCACAATCCAGAACGCAGAGAAGATACTCGTGCTGACCGAGGATGGAATCGCAGAGTCAGGCTCCCATGAGGAATTACTCGCCAAGGGCGGTATTTACGAGAAGCTGTATCATATGCATAGATAAAGACATAATTTTTATTTTTACAACACTTTAATACACCAACGAGTGTTGTAAAAAACTTGTTTTTCATATTTTAGTTGCTAGGCATCCCCAAAAGCTGCCGGTGGCATGTTTGGTTGGTATACACATAACAGTAAGTTATATTGTTTTATTAAAAAATAAAGTGGTTGCAACATCAAAGCGTAGAAATACGAGTCAGGTCAGGCAAGCCCCAGCATGCAGGCGGCAGACCTTAAAGGAACGCCGACACTTAATGAGCAACAGCACCGCTGGTGCGAATTTAGTATCGCTGCGTTCCGACCAGAGCGAAAGCGTGTCTGACACCTGCATGCTGGGGCTTGCCTGACCTGACTCGGAGCCATAATCTGACATAAATATGAAAAAAAAATAAACAAAATGCAAATGATTTGCATTATTTAGAAATTGCGAGTAAAATACACTTGGTAAAAATATAAATTGCGCACATAGCGTTTAGATAAGGAGTGAATAGAAATGACAAAGATTGACATTATTTCAGGATTCCTCGGAGCAGGAAAGACAACATTCATCAAAAAGATGATAGAGGAAGCTTTTAAGGGAGAGCAGGTTGTTCTTATTGAGAACGAGTTCGGAGAGGTCGGCATCGACGGAGGATTCTTAAAGGATTCTGGAATCCAGATTACAGAGATGAACTCAGGATGTATCTGCTGTTCGCTTGTAGGAGATTTTGCTACAAATCTTAATGAAGTAATCACAAAATATCATCCAGACCGTATCTTAATCGAGCCATCAGGTGTTGGCAAGCTCTCTGACGTTATGAAGTCAGTTATAGACATCGAGAAGGAGCAGGATGTAAAGCTTAACGCTCTTGTAACTGTTGTAAATGCCTTAAAGGCAAGCAAGCAGATGAAGGCTTTTGGAGAATTCTTCAATAACCAGATTGAGCATGCAACAACTGTTATCTTAAGCAGAAGCCAGAATGCTACACCAGAGCAGTTAGAGTTCTGTGTAAAGCAGATTCAGGCACTTAATCCAAAGGCTGCTATCATCACTACAGATTGGAATTCAATCTCAGGAGAGAAGATTCTTGCTACAATGGAGGGTCAGGACAATCTTGAGATGAAGGTTCTTGCTGAGACTCATCATGCCCAGGAAGAGGCAGAGCATGAACACGAGCACCATCATCATGACCACGAGGAGCATGAGCACCACCACGATCATGACCATGATGAGCACGAACACCATCACGACCATGACCACGAGGAGCATGAGCACCACCACGATCATGACCATGATGAGCACGAGCATCACCACGACCATGACCATGAGGAACACGACCACCGCCATGAGCATGATGAGAACTGCACATGTGGCTGCCACGACCATGAGCATCATCATCACCATCATGCAGATGATATTTTCACAAGCTGGGGCAAGGAGACTCCTCACAAGTTTGAGAGAGCTAAGCTTGAGGAGATATTAAAGGGCTTTGTTGACAACGACGATATCTTAAGAGCAAAGGGTATGGTTGAGTCAGTAGATGGAACATGGATTTACTTTGACATGGTTCCAGGCGAGTATGAGATTCGTGAGGGCGAGCCTGATTACACAGGAAGATTAGTTGTAATCGGTACAAATATTCACGAGCATGAGCTTGAGGAATTATTTGGAATCGCATAATTTGCAGGCAAATCTTGAATTTGAAAGGAAACGATATGGCACAGGAGATACCAGTTTACCTGTTTACCGGTTTCATGGATAGTGGTAAGACTACTCTTGTTGAGGAGACTCTCTATGAGAATGACTTCAGCGAGGGTGCCAAGGGTCTTATCATTATGTGTGAGGATGGAGACAAGGAATATAACGAGGACAAGCTTAAGACTGTGAACTTTAAGCTTACTACAATCGATTCTGAGGAAGAGTTCACCTCAGAAAAATTAAATGAGTTAAACAATCAGTTCCTGCCTGAGCAGGTATTCATTGAGTACAATGGTACCTGGGGAATTGACAAGATTCTTGAAGCTGAGCTGCCAAAGGACTGGGTGATTGTACAGCATCTTACAACTGTTGATTCTACTACATTTGACCTCTATATGAACAATATGAGGGCTATGATGCAGGAGCAGGTCTTTGCCAGTGATGTTGTGATTTTTAACAGGACTGATGATGACACAGACAGGGGACACCTGAGAAGAACTATAAAAAACATCAATAGAAAAGCCCAGATTGTCTATGAGAGAAAAGACGGAACGATTGATGACAGGCCAGAGGAGCTGCCATTTGACATCAACGCAGATGTGATTGAACTTTCTGATGCTGATTATGCCATCTGGTATATGGATGCAATGGAAAATTACAAGAAGTATGATGGCAAAAAGATTAAATTCCGTGCCCTTGTATACAACCCTGATAAGCTCAAAAAGGGCATTATGGTTCCAGGCAGATTTGCCATGACCTGCTGTATTGAGGATGTCCAGTTTATAGGCTTTAAGTGCAAATATGATGATGAGGCATCTATTCCACATAAGTCATGGATTGACATTACAGCCCAGGTAAAGGTTGAGTTTGCCAGAGAGTATAAGGGTAAGGGACCAGTGCTTTATCCTATATCAATCGAGAAGGCAGAAAAGCCAGAGGATGAGCTGGTATACTTTTCATAAATTATTGTTATAGAATATCGTGTTTGAGATATTGATAAATTATATCAATTCATTTACAATAAAGAGGCGTGGAAACGTCTCTTTATTATTTTAATGCTTTAGTATGCAGAAAAGCTGCCAGTGGCAGGTTTTCTGTATTAAAATATTAATAATATAAAGAATAATTAATAAGAGAAGTGAAACAAAGGGATTAGAAAACACTAGGAGGAAGCAATATGTATCCAATCGTGCGTAGAGAGCAGCTGGCAGATAACATTATCTTAATGGATATCAAAGCACCAAGAGTTGCGAGAGAATGTCTGCCAGGACAGTTTATTATTGCAAAAACAGATGAGGTGGGAGAGAGAATTCCACTTACAATCTGTGATTATGACAGAGAAAAGGAAACCGTTACTATCGTAGTTCAGACAATCGGAGCTGGTACAGAGCGTATGATGGCACTCAAAGAGGGAGATGCCTTAGAGGATTTCGTAGGACCACTCGGATGCCCGTCAGAACTTTGCGAGGAGAAAAATCTTGAAGAGACAAAGAAGAAAAAAATCGTGTTTATCGCTGGTGGTCTTGGAACTGCACCTGTATATCCACAGGTTAAATGGCTCCATGAGCACGGTGTGGACTGTGATGTAATCATGGGCTTTAGAAATAAAGATATTCTCTTCTATGAGGATGAGATGAAGGCTGTTGCCACAAATGTATATGTATGTACAGATGATGGCTCATATGCATTCCACGGAAATGGAAGCCAGTGCCTTGAGTCTCTTGTAAATGAAGGAAAGGTATATGATCAGTGTGTCGCAATCGGACCAATGATTATGATGAAATTTACATGCCTTCTCACAAAGAAGCTGGGTATACCTACAATCGTTTCTATGAACCCTATCATGGTTGATGGAACTGGTATGTGTGGAGCCTGCCGTCTCGTTGTGGGAGACCAGGTTAAGTTTGCCTGCGTAGATGGACCTGAGTTTGACGGACATCTGGTAGACTTTGACCAGGCTATGAAGAGACAACAGCAGTACAAAACAGAAGAAGGTCGTGCAAAACTTGCATATGAAGAAGGCGCTACTCATCACGGTGGCTGCGGACATTGCGGAGGTGACAAATAATGGCACAGGATGTATTAGTTAGAGTACCTGTTCGTGAGCAGGAGCCAAAGGTTCGTGCAACAAATTTTGAAGAGGTCTGTTATGGATATAATGAGGAGGAAGCTGTTTCAGAGGCAACACGATGCCTTAACTGTAAGAATGCACAGTGTGTGAAGGGCTGTCCTGTATCAATCAATATTCCTGCATTTATCGAGCAGGTTAAAAATGAAAATTATGAGGCTGCTTATCAGATTATCTCTGAGTCATCAGCCCTGCCAGCAGTCTGTGGACGTGTCTGCCCACAGGAGAGCCAGTGTGAGGGAAAATGTATCAGAGGCTTCAAGGGAGACCCACTTTCTATCGGTAAGCTTGAGAGATTCGTTGCTGACTGGGCAAGAGAGAATGGTATCAAGCCAAATGGTGCTGCTGAGAAAAACGGTAAAAAGGTTGCAGTAATCGGTTCAGGTCCAGCTGGTCTTACATGTGCAGGAGACCTGGCAAAGCTTGGTTATGACGTGACTATTTTTGAGGCACTTCATGCAGCGGGTGGAGTATTGAGCTATGGTATTCCAGAGTTCAGACTTCCAAAGGACAAGGTAGTTAAGGCAGAGGTTGAGAATGTCAAGTCTCTGGGTGTAAAGATTGAGACAAACGTTGTAATCGGAAAATCTGTAAAGATTGATGAGCTTATGGAAGAGGAGGGCTTTGACGCTGTATTTATCGGCTCAGGAGCTGGACTTCCAAGATTTATGAATATCCCAGGAGAGCAGGCTAATGGTGTGTTCTCTGCAAATGAGTTCCTTACAAGAAATAACCTCATGAAGGCTTTCAAGGAAGGCTATGAGACACCTATCTCAAGAGGCAAGAAGGTAGTAGTTGTCGGTGGTGGAAACG
>CAVKUD010000175.1:0-6424 GCA_963659315.1 Senegalimassilia sp.
GTCACAAGCCCTTGAAAATCACTGGACAATGCCATATTGGCACTTGTAAAATCACCATCATCAACATACGTCTGGATTTTTTCAAACATCTGAACCACCTGATTGAGGTAATCCTCATAAGCTAAATATGACTGTTGCAAATCCTGATTTCCAAGCTTTTCCAATAAAGCTTTTATGTTCTCTTCCTCAGTACTTATTGTTTCAATCTCATTTCCAAGTGACTCCTCAAGCCCTGTGCGGAGCTCAGCATTATCATATAGGCATATAATATTTAAGTATTTCTGCCCTCTTTCCACACTTTTTTGAATTGAAAATATATGGTTTTGAACCGGTATCGCATATTCTGTAATATTATTTCCAGCCTCTGCAATTTTTGAATAGCTGTACAAGGCAGCCACTCCATTTGCCACAAAAATTAGTATTAATGCAATCAACATAATGCGGATTTTACTTCCTATTTTTTTCATATGTCCCTCGCTTTCCTCTGGCTACGATACATATTTACGAAGAAAATATGCCGGAGCACAGCTCCATGCATGACAATAGCTATTTACAATCGTCCCGCCATATGGCGATTCCTCTGGATTATCAGGATTATATAACTCCCAAAAGGTGTCCGCTCCCAAATCTGCCATTCCACCCCAGTAATCCTTTAATATCCTGATAGCCTCATCCTTCTGTCCAGCCTCTATATTTGCCTGAACATAATGATGATACATATATGGTGTCACCATACCCACAGCATCATCTGCTTCACTTATTCTCTGCAAAATGCAGACAGCCTCTTTTTTATCTACAGCGCCTCCAAGAATCATCCATATCTGGGAAGCATATGATATCTGGTGTTCTGCACCACTTATAAAAAGTCCCCTGTTTTCATCCCAAAGGAATTTTCTGGCTGCCTCCTTATAGTTTTCATATTTTCCCTGTAATAGCTCAGCTTCCTGTTGATACCCTAGCGTCTCAGCAATACAAATTGCATTTTTTAGCGCATATAGTAAAACTCCCTGTGCTCCCGCCTGCTTGTTCAGTTCCAGTGACCAATCCAGGAAGCACCAGCCTATGACATCGCTGTCTCTAACTATTCCGTTCTCATCTACTTTTTCTTCAGCTATTTCAATCTGTCTTCTGGCAGCATCCCATAGCTCTTTTAGAGCCTCTTTGTCAGAAGTTTCACAATAGTAATCCCACAAGACCGCAATAAATAAGAGTGAATAGTCAAACATTACTGTATCATCCACCTCTGGTTCTGGTTCCAGAAACAGGCAGGCTCCAATCTGCCCATTTTCCATTGGCAGGGCTGCAAAAAGGTAGAGACAGCCCTTGACCATGTCGTTCATTCCATAGGTCTCATAATTGGCAAGAGCCTGCAGTCTCAAATCTCCCATCCAGAGGCGTCTGTCCCTCTTTGGTCCGTCCTCAAACACCTGCTGCATACAGTCTCTTAAAGTATTACACGCCAGTCTGTCCATAAGTTTAAGCTTCTTATCATTGCTCTCATAAGGCTTTAAACTCCTATCCTCAGCCGAGCTTAAGGCATCTGCATATATGTTATCTATCGTAACCGAAAACTTACTGCTGATAGCCATAACCTCTATCTGTACATAGCGAAACGCATATCTTCTTGGCAGGAAAACCTCTCCCGGTATCACATCCACATATATCTCTTCCTGTTGAATCCAACTTGAACAAATCCATCCATGGTATTCATCCTCGTTTTCATTAAACTCCTGCTCCATCTCCGCAAACCGTATCTTTAATTTTACAGGGGCATCCGGATGTGAACCTTTATATCCCAGATGAAGGTGCAGATGTCCCGTCATATGTCGTCCAAAATCAAATCTGACAAGGTCTCCTGCTGACAGCTCCTTATCAGCATCTATACTGTTTATCACATCTACCCTGGTCACTTTCACCTCTGGTAAGAGTGAAAGTGACTTTTCTAATAACCTATTTTCTTTTTTCATATCACTTACCATTTCAAATATTCTTTTCCACAGAATGGATCTACTGGACTCTTTCCAACAAAATCACTCCTGCCCATCAGTTTTTCGACTACACTTTTTATGACATACTCATTGTTTGAATATCCATTTATATATGTTTTAATCATAGGCACATCAATCAAATGATATGGATTTGCCAGACTTACAAATATAACCGGTCTTTCTGAGACAAACCATGGCACATTATTTCCATTTCCCCAGAAGGTGAACCATGACAATCGGTTTGTCACTTTATTTGAGGCATTTTCCACATTACCTATGTAAATAACCAAATCATATTTTGCCCTGAAGGTTTCCACGTCAAATTTTGCAGTAGAAAAATCCTCATGCCTGTATTGTTCTACTTCAAAGCCTTCCTTTGTTAAAAGTTTGTCAAATAGGTTTATTACCCTCTCATTTGATGGGAAATCTCCCATTATCTCAAGCAATACCTTCTTTGTTTTTGATGGGCTAATTGGCAGTATTCCATCCACATCCTTGACAAGTGTAACTGCACGATTTGCACTTTCTCTTGCCCAGCCCACATGCTTATCATTTTTTAAAATACTTAATGCACTTTCTATCGGTACTATTTTATCTCGGGCTTTTTTATGCAGACCAAGAGATGCTTTTGTTGCCAGAATTCTTGTCACAGCCTCATCAAGACGCTGCTCTGAAAGTATTCCCTTTTCATATCCCTCCAGCATGTAACTGTAATCTTCTGACAGGTCCTTGTTAAACAGGAACATATCACAGCCTGCTTCTATAGCATATGGGACAGCCTTCCTTCGCTCCATTGCGCAGCTGAACCCGACCATACAGGTTGAGTCTGTCACTATCAGTCCATTAAATCCCAGTTTTCCTCTTAGCAAGCCCTTTAAAAGTTCTGGCGAAAGAGTTGCTGGAATCAGTTTCTCAGGAAAATCAGGATTAAAATATCTCTGATATGCTGGCTGTGCAATATGACCAACCATGACAGTCTGTGCGCCCTCATTAATCAGGTTCTGGTATATGTAACCATATGTTTTATCCCATTCCTCACAGCTTAAGTCATTTACACTGGTCAAAATGTGCTGGTCTACCTCATCACATCCATCTCCTGGAAAATGTTTGATTGCTACAAGCACATTTTCTTCTTTGGCTGCCTTCATGTACTGTCTGGCGCATGAAAGTACCATCTCAGGATTATTTCCATAGGTTCTGACATTTGTGATTGGATTGCGCCAGTTTCTGTCAATATCTACCACTGGAGCAAATGCCCAGTTACAGCCAACTGCTGCGCCCTCACTACAGCTCACCTTTCCCAGACGATATGCATCTGTCTCATCTCCAGTAGCGGCTATCTGCATCTGCTTCCCATACTTTGTACCATTTTCAGCAATTCCACAGCCTCCATCCTCAAGATTAGCACCTATTAACAGTGGGATTTTGCTGTGCTCCTGCAAATATCTGTGTGTCTCTTGCATTTCTTCTGCCTGCCCACAGCGATACATGATTCCACCAATATGGTGAGAAAGCATGACTCCATCCAGATACCCGGCATCCCCTGAATAGCCAATCGGTACAAAAAGCTGTCCGATTTTTTCCTCCAGCGTCATACCTGCTTTTGTTTTTTCTACCCATTCAATATCCTCCTCTGACAGGAAAAATGGTTTTTTATTTAAACTAATCATTTTCTTCTAAACCTCTCTTCATTACTCAGATAAATTAAGAATACTACCAGCATCACTGCATTGATGATTGCCTGCATTGATGCACTTACCTCATTTGAGAACACTGCAAATGTTGAGTTCATCATAGACATACACAGGGCAGCCAGAAGAAATCCTATTTTTTCATTGATAAACCTTCCTATATAAGAGCCAATAAACATTGGTAAAAATGCAGTAAACATGATGCTTATCGAACCAAAGTTAAGCTGATTTCCATTGATTGTTGTATTTCTTGCAGCATTCAGGAAACCTACTATTCCCATCAGACCTCCGCACAGCATGTAGCATTTAATTGCATTTTGCACCTCACGAATTCCTGTATTTACAGCTACCTTTTGTCCCTGTTTCAAGGCATTATATTCATATCCAAATTTTGTATAGTCAAAAAGCAGGATACATAAAGCCAAAATTATTACAATGATAGCTCCCGCATATAACCAGTGGTTTGTAAATGCTGTCATTGATGAATTCTGTATCTCTTTCATCACATATCTTCCCTCTGTAAGTGAAAACAGGATACCTTCATAGACCAATGTCACTCCAAGGGATGTAATAATCGGTGGAATCCTCAGCATTATATATAGACAACCTGAAATAAGTCCCAGAATTGCGCCTGCCACAACAGTCACAAAAAGCATGAATGGAGCACTTCCAAAACCACCGTCCAAAACGGCATATGTGATTTTTGCTCCAATAACAGATGACAATGCCGCCATGGCTCCCAGCGAAAAATCAAATCTTCCACTGTTCAAATTAGTAGATAATGCAATAGTTGTTATCATAACTATCGCCGCATACACCACAAAGTTGTTAAAACTCGTAATATTTGTAATCATTGTCCTGCCATTAATCATACATATTCCCTGTAAAACAACAGCAAATATAAGTGGCAGTACCAATGCCTTTAGTATATTTCCTCCTCGGTTAATTTTTGCTTTTTCCATTGTCCTATACCTCACTTCCTTAATTTTTCTGGCAAGCCTCTCAAAAAAGGTAGATAACTCCACCTCTTTTGAGGGGGAGCATACCCCATTATCAGCTCTGAGGTATGCTCTATGCTTTTTAGTTTGATTCTACTAATGTAACAAGTTCATCAAATGTCACAGAATCTCCGATAATTCCATCTAATGCAGCCTGATCATAGATAGGCTCATCACCATTGTCTTTTACATAATACTCATCGAATGTATCTCCATCTGTTGCAACCAGATACTTCTGGCTGATAGATACGGCATTTCCATCGTTGTCACGAATCACATTTCCATTTACAGCATTCATTACAAGTGCAAATACAGGTCCAATACTTGAAGAATACTTACCTGCAAGATAAACCAGTTTTCCGTCCTTCATAGCATCTCCGTTACTGCTTGTAAATGAATCAATATCTGAAAACTGAATGTCTGCTGCATTGAGCTGCTGTGTAAAGAATGTAGTTGCCATACCAACTGAAATAAATGCCTCTGGTGCTGCCTGAATAGCTGCATTCATCTCATCTGTTGTTGTATCGCCATAGCCCTGAAGATATGCAACCACATCAATATCTCCATCAACCTTTGATAAATCAACTGACTGGTCAGCAAAAATCTGTCCGACAATTCCAGCCTCATCTGAAGCACCACCATATGTAAGTCCAAGTCCTGAAATTACCCCAGCCATACGGTATACATGCATTGGGTTTGGAATAAATGCTCCATAAAGTGCTACTGATGAAACTCCTTCCTCTGCAAAATATTCGCCCATTTCCTTTCCAGCTTCATACTCTGTATCCATATTTGGTCCAATCTGACCCAGGAAATACTCATCTCCCTTATACTGCTCATACTGGTCATCATCTAACATTCCAGAAGCGACAGCATAATAGATTTTATTGCTCTCTGCTGTTTCTATCTGTAATGCCCTGTCATTGCTTGAGAGTGAAATTACAGCATCATATCCCTGTGATGCAAATTTCTCAATAGCTGACTTCTCGCCTGCTGCATCCTTCAACTCATCAGTATAAGAAAATGTCACATTGTACCTATCTCCAATGTAATTTTCATAGTAGTCTCTAAAGCCAAGGGCTTCCTCACCACTTACATCAGCAACCAGCACTCCGATTTTAACTTCTTTTGAGTTATCCTTTGCTGTCTGTGCAGCCCCTGACTCTGTACCACTATTCTGACTATTTTCTGTGCCACATCCAGTCATGCATCCCAGCACCATTACTGCTGAAAGTCCAAGTCCCACCAACTTCTTCATTACGTTTTTCATATTTTCTCTCCTTTTAATTTTTTTAAATTTATCTGTAACTGATAAATCAGTTCCATTCGTGTTTTCTTATCGAGGCAACATCTGTGTCCTGTAGTTTGCACTGGCAACATATACCACTGCTATGAAAAATACCGCACTTATAACCTGTATAATTCCATATCCAAATGTAGAATCAATCATCAGCTCCAATATATTGTTAAGTATTATGTATGAAAATCCACCTACCAGAGCCGCATAAATTTTTGACCTGGCTCCACCAGAAATAGGCATGCCACCAAAAACAATTGCAACCATAATGTTCATTCCTATATCCCCAGCTGTAGTTGTTGTTACAGATGGCGTGTATACAAGAGTTAAAAATGCTCCTATCCCCACACCAATGCCTGCCAGAACAAAGCCCAGTATTGCATAATTGTTGTACTTTATTCCTGTGAGTTCAGCACAGAGCGGATTACCACCTATGAACTTTTCCCTGCG
>CAVKUD010000176.1:0-6399 GCA_963659315.1 Senegalimassilia sp.
GCCGGCAAGGCAGTAGCTTACACATGGATTGAGGAACACGGACTCGCATAAAACTACGGGAGGTATTTTCTATGAAGTTAAATCGCAACCGGCTTAGAAGCTGCAGGGATATTATCAGGTTTTCGATGTCATATATATCAAGCTGTATTGAGGGCTTGTTTATGTGAAAAATAGTGAAAGCATATGCAGGCAGGAGAAAATGAAGTGAGGTGTTTTCTGTGAAGAAGAAGGAAAAAGCAGATAAGAAAGAAACTGGAAATCAAAAGCAGTTGACAAAGGAACAGATAGCTGCATTAAAGCAGGAAAAAAAGAAGACTCAGGAGGAGCTTGATGAGCTGAGGGGGAGAACCACAGGAGGTAAAATAGCATGCCTGTTTGCTTTCCTTGGCATAATGCTTGCCCTTGGGGCTGGCTTTGTGGGATTGGTAAAGTTAAATGTAGGCAATTTTGCTTCCGATGTGCTGGCACCAGTAATCGGAGACGTACCTGTTGTGAGAAGCATCCTGCCAGCAGAATATCAGACCAAGTCGGCAAGCGAGATACAGGCAGAGCAGGATGCAGCCGCAGCAGCTAAAGCCCAGGCAGAGTCAGAACAGGCGGCATCAGAGCAGGCAGCTGCCCAGGCAGAATCAGAAGCAGCAGCCGAAGAGGAGGCAATCGCTCAGGCAGAGTCAGAGCAGGCGGCATCAGAACAGGCATCCGAACAGGCGGAAGCAGAAGCCGCCCAGCAGGCAGCAGATGAGGCTGCACTGGCAGATTATGTAGATACTTATTCCAAGATGAAGCCAAAGGCTGCTGCACAGGTATTTGACAACATGATACCAGACCAGAGTGAGCTGGTGGCAAAGATATTATCCAATATGACATCAGACCAGAGGGCTGCGATTATTTCTAATATGAGTGTTACAAATGCTTCGGAGCTTACTGTGCTTATGGAACAATAACATTATATATCCCACATCTTTAAAAATTCCTGAACTTCAACAGGCAGGCGACCCTTGCGCCATGCCAGAAGAATCTCAGTTGTAAAGTCTGCATCAGTGATGGTGCAGGCTTTTAGCTTGTCAGAAAACTTAAGCATGGATTCGGGGAGAATTGCGATGCCAAGCCCTTTTTCTGCAAAGGTGACAGCAGAACGTGCATCTTCACAGGCATAATATATGTCACAGACCAAGCCAGCCTGCTCAAAGGCAGAGAGCATGTATTTCCAATATCGGTGTGCCAGAATCAGGGGCTGCCCAGCTAAATCCTTAAGCTGTAAAGCATTGCGGTTTTTAAAAAGTGGAGAGTCAGGCAGTGCCATGGCAAGCAGCTTTTCTTTGGCAATGGAACGAGTCTCACAGCCATTTAGTACAAGCGGGGTACGGAGCGTAGTCAGGTCAATCTGCTGGTTTTCCAACTGGTCTTTTAAAGTAAATGTTGACCCCTCGTGTATATCAAAACGGATGTTAGGGTGTTCCTTTGAAAACCTAAGCATATAATCCGACATTATGGACACTGCAGATGGAGTCATGCCAATATGAAGTGTGGTAGTCTGACTGGATTTTATAACCTCTTGTTTGCTTAAGTCAGTCAGCATCAAAATTTTAACTGCCTGTTCGTACAGTGTTTTTCCAGCCTCTGTCAATGTGATTTTCTTTGTGCCACGGATGAAAAGTGATACCTGTAATTCCTCTTCAAGCATCTTAATCTGGTAGCTCAATGGTGGTTGTGTCATGTGCAGTTCTCTGGCGGCGGCACTTATGGTTCCAGTCTCTACGATTGTCTTAAAATATTCTAATTGTTTTAATTCCATTTTTATCCTATCTCTCGATTTTTAGTTTTGCATTTTCTTATTAATTTTAATTGTTTATATATCTGTAATATTTTCATGCTTTATATAAAAAATGTATGATGTATATATAAAATAAATAATTTACATATAGGTTAATGCCAGCTATACTAAAAATCAAGCCAAAATAATAAAAATACTAAAAAGATAGGATAGATAAAGCAAAATGAAGCGAATAGATTTTGAACATGGAACAGTAGTAGGAAACATACTGGGTGTAGCACTTCCCATGCTTGTAGCCCAGCTTTTAAACCTCCTGTACAATATCGTAGACCGCATATATATAGCCAGAATTCCAGAGGTAGGAACCGCAGCACTTGGTGCAGTAGGACTCTGCTTTCCACTTATTGTGATTATCAGTGCATTTGCAAATCTCTTTGGAAGTGGCGGCGCACCACTGTTTTCCATATACAGAGGAGGAAAAAAGGAAAAACAGGCTGTGCAGGTCATGAATACATCCTTTACCATGGTATGTATTAGCGCTATCTTACTCATGTTAGTGGGACTAATTTTTGCCCGACCGCTTCTGGTTTTGTTTGGAGCTTCACAGAGTGCGCTGCAATACGCATACCCATATATGATGATATACATGCTTGGCACACTGCCGTCCATGCTTGCCATAGGAATGAACCCTTTTATAAACGCACAGGGATATTCTGTCATAGGCATGTTTTCCGTTGCAATAGGGGCGATGGCAAACCTGATTTTAGACCCGCTCTTTATATTTGTACTGGGCTTTGGTGTGAGGGGAGCTGCAATCGCAACAGTTATGTCACAATGCCTGTCAGCTCTGTTTGTCCTGTTTTTCCTGACCCAAAAAGCAGAGCTTAAGGTTCGATTCCTCAAAAAAGATGAGATAAGAGAGAGTATAGGATATGCCAAAAATATAATAAGCCTTGGAACCGCAGGCTTTATCATGCAGGTTACAAACAGTCTTGTATCTATATGCTGCAACAATGTCCTGTCTGTAACTGGAGGAGATATATACATATCCGTTATGACAATCGTATCAAGCGTCAGACAGCTGGTAGAGACTCCGATATATGCCATAAATGAGGGCACGTCACCAGTCTTAAGCTATAATTATGGAGCGAGACGTCCCTCACGAGTGCGCAAATCAATGGTCGTAATGGGGATTATGATGTTTGCCTATACAGCTGTTATGTGGAGCATCATCATTATGATACCAGAGGTTTTAATCTCGGTGTTCAGCTCAGATACAGCGCTGATAGCAGACGCTGTGCCAGCCCTCAAGCAGTATTTTGCAGCCTTTATATTTATGGATTTTCAATATATAGGGCAGACCATATTTAAGTCGCTTAATAAGAGAAAGCAGGCTATATTTTTCTCCCTGCTCAGAAAGGTATTTATCGTGGTGCCACTGACATATATTATGCCCTATGCCTTACACATGGGTACAGATGGAGTATTTCTGGCAGAGCCGGTATCGAACATAATCGGAGGAAGCTTATGCTTCATCACAATGCTTTGTACCATACTGCCAGAACTCAAGCGGATGGATGCAGGTAAAAAATGACTCGGACTTTAAGCCCAGGAATTAGATTTATTTGTCATAAGGTTTTCCAACGATAAGTGCAAAATAGCCCCAGTCCCAGATTGGTGATTCAAAGCTGTTTTCCAGATACTCATATATGTCATCATTTTCGTAGCCTGTCATGCGGGATAAAATCACTATATGCTGGCGGATTGTCTCATAGTCTGGAATTATTTTATTGTCATATGCTGCATTAGGGGCAGCCTCTGGCTTAACGTCAGACTCTACCAATAGATTCTGAGAATATGAGTTCATATCCAGCCTGCTGAGAAAAAGACTGTGCCTGATTGTCACGTATTCCATGGCAATCCACTCCATATGCAAAAGCATGTCCTCTAAGCTGTCGTCAGGCATGAAGAGGTCAGAGAATATCTCATTTGCGAGATAATTGCGGAATATAAGGTCGGCTTTCTCTGTGTCTAAAATTTTGCTAGTGCTATTGGTGCTTAAGCCATTGTGGGCTGAAGTAGTGCAAGGATTTAATGTATTTATATAGCAGTATGCAAGATTTACTAACTCATCATGTGGTACATCAGACACAAGCTCCGCCTTGCCTATAAGCGGAGTCAGAAAATCAGAATACAAGCCCTCTGCCATATAGTTGACAGCTAAATCCTGCAATAGCTCGTTACATTCATTCATGGTATCGCTAACAGGCAGGTCAATATCATCTATTGCTTTTCTTAGCGCCTGCAATGAAGCGCCTGAAAAATACTCATCCACCAAAGCCTCTGTGACAACAGGCTGTCTATACAATTCAAGCAAGATATAGAAGCTTTCCAGGAGGGCTTCTTCAATAGACACAGCTTCGTTTTGAAGCAGTCTTATGATGTTGTTTCTTATTCTAAACATGTTCATATATGAAGTGGTCTCATGTGAAGAATCTGTATCAGGAAAAAAATCGATTGATAAATTATTGCCAAAGATGTTATTTGCATATTCGCTGCTATTGTAGTTAATCTTAGGAAATACGATAGGTACATCCTTCCATAAATCAATCACAGCAGGACAGCAGGGCATAAGCATAGCCTCTCTATGAGTCTTAAAATCATGAAATTCCCTTGGAAATGTGGTGCATGTTTCTGAAAGTACAGAATCACCATAAGCTGTGACAAGACGGCATAGCTTATTATCAGACAGGAAAGGACAACGATGGTTTTCATCTAATTTTATGATACGCTGTCCATCCTTTTTCTCTGTATATGAACTTAGATTTTTTCTGGATTTTGTCATGCCGTCTGGTGGCAATAGCTTTTTCCAGCTAAGATTTGTCTCTGTATCTACGGAGATTTTCCACTCCTGGCAGCAGGTTATAGTGCATTTGTCTGCAATGCAGGTGAATTTGTCGTAGTAATCTGGTTTTGCCAGAAGTGGTGTGTTTTTCTCCATAATAGTTCTCCCTTATATTTATAGGGAAATATTACTTCAAAACAGTGCCATCTGCAAGTGTGATTGTGTAACCGTTGAAATTGATGGTTCCATTATTTGTGAGGCTGGTAAGTGTACAATCGCCTGTCAGAGTCCATGTTGAGCCTTTTTCTATAGTTACAACCGCATTGTCAGATACAGCAGTGCCGTCGTCGGCGTTATCTACTATATTGATAGTACCTGTAAAGCTGCTATTTCCAGACAATGTCATATTAAGGGTTGAGATAGTGTCAACAATGATGTCGCCCTCTAAGGTCTGGTCATCAGCTGTAAATTCAACCTGAGCACCATTTGAACCAGCTGTGCCCCAGCCGTGGGATGCAGAGTTACCACATACATTTAAAAGGTAAGCATCTGAGTCCTCATTTACCAAATCTACACCAGAGAGATTAAGTATGCAATGTGTGTTAGTTACATAGAACATATCACCATTTTTTGCGACAAGTGAACCGCCAGTCATTGAGAAGGATGAGGTTCCTTCCTCGGCATCACCTGACATAGACTGATAAATCATGACATTGTGGACGTTTTCATCTGAGCTTGTGCCCTTAGTATCACTCATGTTGCCAGTTACGTCACAGTTGGTAAGAGTGATAGAGTTATCGCCTTCAATTACAAGAGCCTCAGAATTATTGGCTGTAAGTGTGGCATTTGATACAGTTATATCCGCTGTTGAGTATACAGCTGGAGAGTTATAGCCGTTGCTGGTATATGTACCCTTGTCAACATTTACAGTACCGCCGCCACGGTCAGAACGAATAGCAGCAGAGGAATTTCCAGATGTAGTGACTGTGAGGTTGCTTGCGTTTGTTGTTCCGCCTCCAGTGGTCTGGATACCGCCTGAGTTGTCAGCGCTTGTGGTGATGGTAGAGTCTGAAATATTTACAGTTGTGCCATTGCCATAGCTGAATACTCCGTTACCATTTTGGGCTGAAGAATTAACTGTAGCATTTTTTATGGTAACTGTAGCTCCGTTAGTTGCCAAAAGGGCAGCGTTCATTCCATAGAAATCACCATCTTCTGTATTTGATGAGCTTCCAGAGCTTTTATCTACTGTGATTGAATCAAGTGTGACTGTTGCACCATCTACACGGAGGGCGTTTTCGTCATTGCCAGTAGACTCATAGCTTTCATCAGAGTAGTCACCATCTTCATCAATAGTATTAGCGCTTGTGCCCTGATTTACTGTGCCAGAACCACCAAAGCCTGCACCTCCAGGAGCACCATTGCCTGTGGTTACTACATTTACTGAAGTGATAGCACCGTAGCTGTCAAATGTGATTTCAAGTATATCATCCTCTGATAAATCAGAGATATCGATTGTCTCGGAATCCTTTGTGATTGTGGCGTCTGATAAATCAAAGGTTGCCGTCTCATCGCCTGCTGTGAATCCCTGGGCTGCAGGCATGTCTGATGGCTGGCCACCGTTCTCAGGAGCCTGATTGCTGTCCTCAGATGAATCGTCAGCTGCAGGCATTTCAGGTGGCTGATTGCTGTCATCTGATGAATTATCAGAAGAATTCTCAGAGTCAGGTTTTTCAGGAGCCTGGCTGCTGTCATCAGATGAACTATCAGAAGAATTCTC
>CAVKUD010000177.1:0-6369 GCA_963659315.1 Senegalimassilia sp.
ATGGCGATGCATTTGAGCTCAGCCCAGACCCATTATTTGACACAGTACGTCCTTACGTTGAGGGCATCAAGCTCGGCGAGGCATGTGATGTAGAGTCAAAGATTAAGGGCTTACTTGAGGATGCACAGATATTTGGTGTAAACTTATATGAGGCTGGACTTGCTGACAAGGTATGCGGTTACTTTAGCGAGCTTATAGCTGGCAAGGGTGCAGTAAGAGCTACATTACAGAAGTATGTGTAATAGATAAAGTGAATTAAGGCTGCATACAGGACTGGGAAATTTGGTTTATGTATGCAGCTGGTGATAGATTTTCATAAAAACAGTGAGGTGTGTAAAATGAATGAAGTATTAGAGCAGTTTAAAAAAATCGGAATCATTCCAGTTGTAGTATTGGATGATGCAAAGGACGCAAAGCCATTAGGACAGGCTCTCATGGAGGGAGGACTTCCATGTGCAGAGGTTACATTCAGAACAGAGGCAGCAGAGGAATCAATCAGAATCATGACTAAGGAATTCCCTGACATGCTTGTTGGTGCTGGAACTGTACTTACAACAGAGCAGGTAGACAGAGCAGTAGCAGCAGGAGCAAAGTTCATCGTAAGCCCTGGAATTAATCCTAAGATTGTAGACTACTGTGTAAAGAAAAATATTCCAATCACACCAGGAACCTGTAACCCAAGCAATGTAGAGACAGCACTTGAGTTCGGACTTGATGTTGTTAAATTTTTCCCAGCAGAGCCAGCAGGTGGACTTAAGTATATCAAGGCTATCGCAGCTCCATACACAGGTGTAAGCTTTATGCCTACAGGTGGAATCAATGCAGAGAATGTAAAGGAATACTTAAAGTATGACAGAATCATTGCCTGCGGAGGAAGCTGGATGGTTAAGGGAGACTTAATCAAATCTGGCAACTTTGAGAAGATTAAAGAGTTAACAGCAGAAGCAGCAGCTATTGTAAAAGAAATCAGAGGATAAGGGAGATACAAAAATGGACTTAAATATGCGTGATGCAAAGGATTGTAAATTTGATGCGGTTTCACTTGGAGAAGTAATGTTAAGACTTGATCCAGGCGAGGGAAGAATCCGTACAGCAAGAAGCTTCAGAGCCTGGGAAGGTGGCGGAGAGTACAATGTAGTCAGAGGACTTCGCAGATGCTTCGGATTAAACACAGCAGTTATCACAGCCTTTGCTGAGAATGAAGTAGGACTTCTTATGGAGGACTTCATTTTACAGGGTGGTGTTGATACATCACTTATCAAGTGGATGCCAACAGACGGAATCGGCAGAATTTGCAGAAACGGTCTCAACTTCACAGAGAGAGGCTTTGGAATCAGAGGAGCTGTAGGATGCTCAGACAGAGCAAACACAGCAATTTCAAAGGCTACTCCAGAGGATTTTGACTTTGACTATATCTTCGGTGAGCTTGGAGTCAGATGGCTTCATACAGGCGGAATCTACGCAGCACTTTCAGAGCAGTCATGCGAGACAGTACTTGCTGCTATCAAGACAGCTAAGAAGTACGGCACAATCGTATCTTACGACTTAAATTACAGACCATCAATGTGGAGCGCAATCGGCGGACATGCCAAGGCACAGGAAGTAAACAAGGAAATCGCCAAGTATGTAGACGTTATGATTGGTAACGAGGAAGACTTCACAGCATGTCTTGGATTTGAGATTGAAGGAAATGATGCTAACCTCAAGGAGTTAAACATCGAGGGTTACAAGAAGATGATTAACGAGGCAGTTAAGGTATATCCTAACTTCAAGGCTGTTGCTACAACACTTCGTACAGTAAAGACAGCTACAGTAAATGACTGGTCAGCTTTATGCTGGGCTGGTGGAGAAATCTACAAGGCTAAGCAGTATGACGGACTTGAGATTATGGACAGAGTTGGTGGTGGAGATTCTTTCGCATCAGGTCTTATCTATGGTCTTATGACAACAGGCGATGCTGAGACAGCTGTTAACTACGGTGCAGCTCACGGAGCACTTGCCATGACAACACCAGGTGACACAACTATGGCTTCTAAGAAGGAAGTTGAGGCACTTATGGGTGGCGCAGGAGCCAGAGTACAGAGATAATCTAAGGAGAAGGCTGATGAAAAAATTCATGGACGAGGATTTTTTACTGACCACAGAGACAGCAAAAAATCTATATCATAATTATGCCGAGAAGCTCCCTATAATTGACTACCATTGTCATTTAAGCCCACAGGAAATCTATGAGGATGTGAGATATGAAAACATCACTCAGGTATGGCTTGGCGCTGACCACTACAAATGGCGTCAGATGAGATCTAATGGTGTCGAGGAAAAATACATTACAGGTGACGCTTCAGACAGGGAAAAATTCCAGAAATGGGCAGAGACTCTTGAGAAGGCAATTGGTAATCCACTTTACCACTGGAGCCATCTGGAGCTTAAGAAATATTTTGGATACGAGGGACATCTCTGTGGAGATACAGCCCAGGAAGTATGGGATTTGACTTCAGAGAAGTTAAAGCAGGACAACATGAGCGCCAGAGGTTTAATCCTCCAGTCAAATGTTGACACAATCTGTACTACAGATGATCCAGTCGATTCACTTGAATGGCATAGAAAAATCAAAGAGGATGGCTTTGCGGTAAAGGTTCTTCCAGCATGGAGACCAGACAAGGCCATGAACATTGAGAAGGCTGACTTTGCACAGTATATCGCAAAGCTTGGAGAGGTCAGCGGCGTAGAAATTAAGGATTTTGATTCACTTATCGAGGCTCTTAAGAACCGAATGGACTTTTTCGCAGAGAATGGCTGTACAGTTTCAGACCATGGTCTTGAGTATGTTATGTACGAGAGCTATGAGCCAGCTGAGGTAAACGAGATTGTAAAGACAAGACTTTCTGATGGAACTTTGACTAAGACTGAGGAGAGAAAGTACAAGACAGCATTCATGGCAGCACTGGGCAGGGAGTATGCAAAGAAAAACTGGGTAATGCAGCTCCATTACGGTGTACAGAGAGACTTAAACAAGAAGGTCTTTAATGCACTTGGACCAGATGCAGGAATTGATGCTATCAATACCTACAGCTCATCAATCGAGATGGGACAGTACCTCAATGCACTTGCAATAGATGACAGTCTGCCAAAGACAATTATCTATTCATTAAATCCAGCAGACAATGCTGCAATCGGAACTGTAATTGGATGTTTCCAGGACAGCTCAGCAGTTGGCAAAATCCAGCACGGAGCAGCATGGTGGTTCAATGACCACAAGACTGGCATGATGGAGCAGATGACATCACTTGCAAACCTCGGACTTTTAGGAAATTTTGTGGGAATGCTTACTGATTCAAGAAGCTTCCTCTCATATACACGTCATGAGTATTTCAGACGTATCATGTGTGAGCTTATCGGAGGATGGGTAGAAAATGGTGAGTACCCTGATGACGAGAAGGCACTCAGGCAGATTGTAGAGGGCATATCTTACTACAACTGCAAAAACTATTTTTGCTTCTAAATATATATAATATAAATTTGCAAAGAGATTTCCGGGTTATGCCTGGGAGTCTTTTTGTTTTTTGACGTTTACATAATTCATAAAAAATGGTATCGTGACAGCATAAGAAAGTTGAGGTAATAAAAATGGATTATAGCAAAAGAAGACAGACAGTATTTGACAGAATGGCAGACAATTCAATTGCAGTATTGTATTCAGGCATTGAGCATCATGTGAGTGCAGATGAGTATGACCTCTTCACAGCCCAGGCAAACAGAAATTTCTTCTATCTCACAGGACTCAGAAGAGATAAGATGGCACTGGTACTGGATAAGGCGGCAGCAGAGCCAAAGACAACCCTCTTTATCGAGGAAGCAGACCCTACAATGGAGAGATGGTATGGCCGCAAGGTGACAGTAGATGAGGCAAAGGAAATCTCGGGCATAGACAATGTGCGTTTCATAGATGAACTTGATGGTGCCCTTGATATGATTATGACCAGAGAGGATGTCTACACAGCATATTTTGATACATACAGACATCAGAAGGAGGATTTGCCAGACTACAATCTGGTAAAGGCAAATGAGTTTAAGGCAGCATATCCAGGTGTCTCAATCAGAAACCTTTATCCATTCGTGGCAGAGCAGAGAATGCAGAAGGATGAGGACGAAATCGCCCTTACAAAAGAGGCTATTAAATTAACAGATATTGCCTTAAAGAATGTGCTGGCAAACTTAAAGCCGGGAATGTTTGAGTATGAGGCTCAGGCAGACTTCGAGTACAGCATCAGAAGAAACGGAGCAGAGTGGACAGCCTTCCCTACAATCGCAGGAAGCGGAATGAATGGAACCATGCTCCACTATGATACAAATCAGGATTTGATGGAGGATGGAAGCCTTCTGCTCATGGATTTGGGAGCCAGAGTGAGAGGCTACAACTCTGACATTACAAGAACCTATCCTGTAAATGGAAAATACACAGAGCGTCAGAGACAGGTCTATGACATAGTCCTTGAAGCAAACAGGACAGTCCTCAAAGAAGCCAAGCCAGGCATGACAACAGTAGACCTAAATAACATCTGTAAGAAGGTGCTTGCAGCAGGCTGTATCAAGCTGGGACTCATCGAAAAAGAAGAGGAAATCAGCAGATACTACATGCATGGAGTATCACACCATCTGGGAATTGATGTCCATGATGTGACAGTTGACTATAATAAGAAGCTGCGTCCAGGCGCAATCATTTCAGATGAGCCAGGTCTTTATATAGATGAGTGGGAGATTGGAATCCGTATAGAGGACGACCTGCTTATCACAGAGGATGGAGCAGTATGCCTGTCAGAGGAAATCATGCGTGATGCAGACGAGATTGAGGCATATATGGCTTCTCAACGATAATATATAATAAAAGGTACATACAAAACTTACGCTGGAATGTGGCGCTGAGAAAATCGAGGATTTGTGGTTTGTGCAGGACATTAGATTTTCTCGGCACTACATTCCTACATAACTTAAATATATCTTTTGGTACTATACAGAAGGAGGAAATATGAGAGAAATCACACTAGGAACAACCGGCATAAAAGTATGTCAGAATGGATTCGGAGCCCTCCCAATCCAGCGAGTAACAGATATAGAACAGTCATCAGCCATCTTAAGAAGAGCATACGAGGGAGGTATGCGATTCTTTGATACAGCCAGAGCCTACAGCGACAGCGAGAAAAAGCTGGGCATTGCATTTGAGGGAATGAGAGACAAAATCTACATAGCAACAAAGACTATGGCAACTACACCAGAGGAATTCTGGAAGCAGCTGGATGAGTCCCTCACAAACTTAAAGACAGACTACATAGACATCTATCAGTTCCATTGCGTAAGCCAGTGCTATGCACCAGGAGATGGAACAGGCATGTACGAGTGCATGGAAGAGGCTAAGCGTCAGGGTAAAATCCGCCATATTGGTGCGACAGCCCACAAGCTTGCAGTGGCTATGGAGTGTGTAAAGTCTGGCTTATATGAGACTATGCAGTTTCCATTCAGCTATCTGGCATCGGATAAGGAGATTGAGCTGGTTGAGGAATGTAAGCGCCAGAATGTGGGCTTTATCGCTATGAAGGGTCTGGCTGGAGGTCTGATACATGACTCTAAGGCTGCCATGGCATTTATGACCCAGTACGACAATGTACTTCCAATATGGGGCATCCAGAAGATGGAGGAGCTTGAGGAGTGGCTTGCATTTATGGATGAGACTCCTGAGTACACAGATGAGATTAAGGCATATGTGGAAAATGAAAGAAAAGAGCTTGCTGGAGATTTCTGTAGAGGCTGTGGCTACTGTATGCCATGTCCTGCAGGCATCAAAATCAACAACTGCGCCAGAATGTCACTTATGATAAGGCGTGCGCCGACAGCAGCATGGACTTCTCCAGAGTGGCAGGCTGAGATGGATAAGATTGATAACTGTCTCAACTGCGGCAGATGCAAGAGCAAGTGCCCTTATGAGCTTAATACACCGGAGCTGCTTAAGAAGAATTTGGTGGATTATAGAGCCTTTTTACAGAAATAAAGGGGATGATTTAACCTAAATGGGGGAACTTCCCGCATGGGGGATTGTGGAGACCGAATGACCTACAGTGTATTTCCCAGAAAAAATATGAAGGCAGCAACGAGCCCAATCGCAGATAGGGTGTGGAAACTCTGGGGCAAGAATCCGTTTCCAAGGTTTATGGAACCTCGTTGCAGTTCATATTGTTTTCTGGGAAACAACTGTATGCCATTCGGTTTGCCAAGGCTTTGAGCGGGAAGTTCTGGCGACTGATTTACATAATGGGAAGATGTATGTGTAATGGTGTTTTGCAAAAATTGCAATTTAAGATAGTTATGTTGCAAACT
>CAVKUD010000178.1:0-6237 GCA_963659315.1 Senegalimassilia sp.
TCCTTTCTTGCAATAGTGCCTGAACAACTCTATTGTAACGGAAAGGTGTTTTTTTGTATAACTATTTGATTCCACCCGCATAGCAGGTGGATTATTGCTTCATGCGTACTTCGTTTCTCTGTTGAGAAACTCGTTAACACACATTCAGCAGGCTAAAGCCTAAATAACAAAACCGATGCCAAGCTCACCTCGACATCGGTTCCATCCTATCTAATATCCAATTCCCTACTGTATCGACAAATAAGAATACCCCATCAAACTCTCATCCACTTCTCTTGCCACTTCTCTGCCTTCCCTGATAGCCCAGACCACAAGAGACTGACCTCTCCTGTTATCGCCTGCCACATACACGTTCTTGACAGATGTAGCATAGCTGCCTTCCTTTGTAGCTACATTTGTGCGGTCGGTAAGCTCCACACCAAATGCCTTTGCCACATAGCTTTCTGTGCCAAGAAATCCAGCCGCAATGAGCACAAGCTCTGCCGAGATGTTTTTCTCGCTTCCAGCTACTTCTACCATTGACATCCTGCCTGTCTTTTCATCCTTTTTACTCTCAAGCTTAACGATTGTGATGCTCTTTAGCTTTCCATTTTTGTCCTTGTGGAATTCCTTGACTGTTGTCTGGTATACACGAGGGTCATTGCCAAACATTGCAATAGCTTCCTCCTGACCATAATCAGTCTTAAGGATTTTAGGCCACTCTGGCCATGGATTGTTTGCTGCTCGCTCTGCTGGTGGGCAAGGCATCATCTCAAGCTGGACAACTGATTTTGCGCCCTGGCGGATTGCGGTTCCAACACAGTCGTTTCCTGTATCGCCGCCTCCGATGATTACTACGTTTTTACCCTTTGCAGATACGAATTTGCCATCCTTTAAGTCTGAGTTTAAGAGGCTTTTGGTATTCTGTGTGAGATAATCTACTGCAAAGTATATGCCCTCTGCATCTCTTCCTGCTGCCTTTATATCTCTTGGATTCTTGGCTCCGCAGCAGAGAATTACCCTGTCATATTCCTTATACAGCTGCGCAGGCTTTATATCCACACCTACATTGCAGCTTGTGACAAAATGTACGCCCTCAGCCTTCATTACCTCGATTTTTCTGTCTATTACATGCTTTTCCAGCTTCATATTTGGAATACCATACATGAGCAGTCCGCCAAGTCTGTCCTCTCTCTCATATACAGTCACATCATGTCCTCTCTGGTTGAGCTGGTCTGCTGCTGCAAGTCCAGATGGTCCAGAGCCTATGATTGCTACCTTTTTACCTGTTCTGACCTTTGGCGGCTTTGGTGCTGCATAACCCTTTTCATAGGCGGTCTCTATGATTCCATGCTCATTATCCCTTACAGATACTGGCTCTCCCCAGTGTCCACAGGTACATGCCTTCTCGCAAAGTGCAGGGCAGACCCTTGATGTGAACTCTGGAAAGTTATTTGTCTTGTGCAGACGGTTGTATGCCTGCTCCCAGTTTCCTGTATATACCAGGTCATTCCACTCTGGCACCAGGTTGTGGAGAGGACATCCTGATGTCATCCCTGCGATTGTAAATCCTGACTGGCAGAATGGTACTCCACAGTCCATACATCTTGCTGCCTGCTTCTGCTGGTTTTCTTTAGAAAGGAAGACATGGAACTCATTAAAATTTTTAATTCGTTCCTTTGGTTCAACCGAACTTGCCTCACATCTTTCATATTCCATAAATCCTGTTGGCTTTCCCATTTTTCTTCCCTCCTTACTCTCTTGTTGATGCATAGAAAGCTTCTATCTGAGCCTGTTCTGCATTCAAGCCTTTCTCTTCCATCTGCACGATTGCCATCTGCATACGATTATAGTCGTATGGGATAACCTTCTTGAATTTTGGAAGATATTCACTGAAATTATCCAGTATTTCCTTACCCTTTTCAGAGTTTGTGTATGTCACATGTTCCTTAATCATCTCTTTAAGCTCAAGGACATCATACTTATTAGATACCTCCTCTGTGAAAACCATGGACTTATTTGTTCTCATATATAAGTCGCTGTCTTCATCAAGGACATATGCGATTCCACCGCTCATACCTGCTGCAAAGTTTTTTCCAGTCTTTCCAAGTATTACTACCCTGCCGCCTGTCATGTACTCACAGCCATGGTCGCCGACACCTTCAACTACAGCAGTTGCGCCTGAGTTACGCACGCAGAAACGCTCGCCTGCCACACCGTTTATAAAGGCTTTTCCGCTTGTTGCTCCGTATAAAGCTACGTTTCCTATGATGATGTTTTCATCCTTCTGATACTTGACTCCTGCTGGTGGATATACCACAAGCTTTCCACCTGAAAGTCCCTTGCCAAAGTAATCATTTGAATCTCCCACAAGCTCAAGTGTAAGTCCCTTTGGAATAAAGGCTCCAAAGCTCTGGCCACCTGCTCCGTTACACTTGATTACATAGCTGTCATCATCCAGGGTATCATCATATTTCTTGGTAATCTCTGAACCAAAGATTGTACCCAGAGACCTGTTTACATTTGTGACCTCAAGCTCAATCGCACGCTTCTGCTTCTTATCAAGTGCTGTCTTTAACTGGGTCAATATCTCATTCAAATCCTTTGTCTTATCAAGCTCGAAATCATATACCTGCTTAGGATCAAATATTACCTTTTCCTTGCCATCTGCAAATGGATTGTTGAGTATATTATCCAGATTAAGCTTGCTCTGGTTCTCATCCAAATCCTCACGGGTCTTGAGCAAATCACTTCTTCCTACAAGCTCATCTACTGTCTTACAACCAAGCTTTGCCATATATTCTCTAAGCTCTTCTGCTATAAATCTCATGAAGTTTTCTACATACTCTGGCTTGCCTGCAAATCTCTTACGAAGCTCTGGGTTCTGGGTTGCAATACCTGCAGGACAGGTATCCAGATTACATACTCTCATCATTACACAGCCCATTGTTACAAGTGGTGCTGTGGCAAATCCAAACTCCTCCGCTCCAAGACAGGCTGCTATTGCCACATCACGTCCGCTCATGAGCTTGCCATCTGTCTCTATTCTTACCTTATTACGAAGACCGTTCATAATAAGTGTCTGGTGTGTCTCTGCCAGTCCCAGCTCCCAAGGAAGTCCTGCGTTGTGGATTGAGCTGCTTGGTGCGGCTCCTGTACCTCCGTCATAGCCAGAGATAAGCACAACCTGTGCTCCTGCCTTTGCTACACCAGCTGCTACTGTTCCTACTCCTGCCTCTGATACAAGCTTTACTGAAATTCTTGCATCCCTGTTGGCATTTTTCAAATCAAAGATAAGCTGCTCCAAATCCTCGATTGAGTAGATGTCATGGTGTGGTGGTGGCGATATAAGTGATACTCCTGGTGTTGAAAGTCTGGTCTTTGCAATCCAAGGATATACCTTCTTGCCTGGAAGATGTCCGCCTTCACCTGGTTTTGCACCCTGTGCCATCTTAATCTGGATTTCCTGGGCACTTGTTAAGTATCTGCTGGTTACACCGAATCTACCAGAAGCGACCTGTTTGATTGCTGAGCATCTGTTAAGTCCGTCCTTTCCTATTGTGAGACGGTCTTTATCCTCTCCACCTTCACCGGTGTTTGACTTACCATGGAGGTTATTCATTGCTATTGCCAGTGTCTCATGGGCTTCCTTTGAGATAGAACCATATGACATGGCACCAGTCTTAAATCTGGTTACGATTGAGTCTACGCTCTCTACCTCCTCAAGTGGCACACCCTTCTTAGGATATTTAAAGTCAATGAGTCCACGGATATTTGTTGTCTTTTCCTCCTCATCCACAAGGGCGGTATACTGCTTGAATAAATCATAGTCACCTCTCTGTGTTGACTGCTGGAGAAGATGTATTGTAGCCGGATTGTACAGATGATCATCTGCTCCGCTTCTCATCTTGTGTCTGCCCTTGCTGTCAAGTGTCAGGTCTGTCTCAAGTCCCAGTGGGTCATAGGCTGCTGAATGAAGTGTATTTACATCATTCTCAATATCCTGTATAGAGATACCACCGATTCTGCTTACTGTGTTTGTAAAATATTTCTCAATCACATCACTGTTAATTCCTATTGCCTCAAAAATCTTTGAGCCCTGGTATGACTGTATTGTTGAAATACCCATCTTGGCAGCGATTTTTACAATACCTGTGATAATTGCATGGTTGTAATCATCTATTGCTGCATAGTAATCCTTATCAAGCATATGCTCGTCTACAAGCTGCTTTACTGTATCAAGAGCAAGGTATGGGTTGATTGCACTTGCACCATATCCAAGGAGGGTTGCAAAATGGTGTACCTCTCTTGGCTCTCCTGACTCAAGGATAAGTGATAGTGATGTCCTCTTCTTGGTCTTTACCAGATACTGCTGTAATGCAGATACTGCCAGAAGTGATGGTATAGCCACATGGTTTTCATCCACGCCCCTGTCTGAGAGAATCAGGATGTTTGCCCCATCCCTGTAGGCTCTGTCAGCCTCAATATAGAGTCTGTCAACCGCCTTCTCAAGGCTTGTGTTTTTGTAATATATAATAGGAATAACCTCTACCTTAAAGCCTTCCTTTTTAAGGCTCTTAATCTTCATCAAATCTGTGTTTGTTAAGATTGGATTGTTAATCTTAAGCACACGGCAGTTTTCAGGCTTCTCCTCAAGTACGTTTCCACCCTCTCCAATATAAAGAGTTGTGGATGTAACAACCTCCTCACGGATTGAATCGATTGGTGGGTTTGTAACCTGGGCAAATCTCTGCTTAAAGTAGTTGAACAGAGGCTCCTGATTAGATGAAAGTGCAGCAAGTGGAGTGTCTGTTCCCATTGCGGCAGTTCCCTCTACGCCGTTTTTTGCCATTGGTAAAATTGAATCCTTTAAGGACTCATATGTATAACCAAAGGCTCTCTGCATTCTCTGTCTCTCTTCCTTGGTGTACTCTGGCACACGCTCATTTGGAATCTTTAAGTCCTTGAGCTGAATCATATTTCTGTCAAGCCACTCACCATATGGTCGCTTGCCAGCATATTTTTCCTTAAGCTCATCATCATTTATTATTCTGCCCTCTACCGTGTCTACAAGAAGCATTTTTCCTGGACGGAGACGGTCTTTTTTCACGATTGTTGTAGGGTCTACATCAAGCACACCAACCTCTGATGAGAGAATCAGGTAATCATCATCTGTCACATAGTAACGGGATGGACGAAGTCCGTTTCTGTCAAGCACAGCTCCCATTATGTCTCCATCTGAGAAAAGAATAGAGGCTGGTCCGTCCCATGGCTCCATCATGGTTGCATAGTACTGGTAAAAGTCCTTCTTCTTCTGGGACATGATAGCATTGTTTGCCCATGGCTCAGGAATCATAACCATTACTGCAAGTGGTAAATCCATTCCACTCATCACGAGGAATTCCAGTGTGTTGTCAAGCATTGCAGAGTCAGAGCCTTCTGCATTTATTACTGGAAGCACCTTCTGGAACTCGCCCTTTAATTTAAGAGACTCCATGTTTTCCTCTCGTGCTGACATCTTATCTGCATTACCACGGATTGTGTTAATCTCACCATTATGCACGATAAATCTGTTTGGATGTGCTCTCTCCCAGCTTGGGTTTGTGTTGGTTGAGAATCTGGAATGTACTGTTGCAATAGCAGACTCATAATCAGGATCCTGAAGGTCATGGAAGAACTGTCTCAGCTGCTCTACCAAAAACATTCCCTTGTATACAATGGTTCTGCTTGAAAGTGAAACAACATATGTATCATCATTTGACTGCTCAAACACCCTTCTTGCCACATAAAGCTTTCTGTCAAACTCAAGACCCTTTTCTACTCCCTCTGGTCTCTTGACAAATGCCTGCATGATACATGGCATACACTCTCTGGCTTTTTCCGAAAGCTTCTCAGGCTCTGTTGGAACGGTTCTCCATCCAAGGAATTTCATGCCTTCCTTTTCTACGATAACCTCAAACATCTTCTTTGCCTGATTTCTCTTGAACTCCTCCTGTGGGAAGAAAAACATACCTACGCCGTAGTCTCTCTCCTCACCCAGCTCAATGCCCAGCTCCTTTGTAGCCTTTACAAAGAATTTATGTGAAATCTGAAGCAGGATACCTACACCATCTCCAGTTTTTCCGTCTGCATCCTTACCAGCCCTGTGCTTTAAGTTCTCTACAATCTTTAAAGCGTTCTCAACAGTCTGGTGTGTCTTGATACCTTTGATATTAACTACTGCACCGATACCACAGTTGTCATGCTCAAATCTTGGGT
>CAVKUD010000179.1:0-6230 GCA_963659315.1 Senegalimassilia sp.
CGATTACTACAGGAAGACAAAGGGAAAAAATATGTAGTTTGAAATAGACTTCCCACATGAAGGCTCATGTGGGAAGTCTGAGTTACCATGCATCCATAGAAGCTGCCAGTGGCAGGTTCTATGGATAATTTCTTGTACCTACCAGCTCAGAAACAGCCCTGATTACAGCCTGTATATCAAAAGGCTTTGCAATATGTCTGTTCATGCCGGCTTTTTTGACTGCAATTTTGTCTTCCACAAAGGCATTAGCTGTCATGGCAATAATCGGGATATTCTTTGCGTCATCCTGGTCAAGATTTCGGATTATCCTGGTAGCTTCATATCCATCCATGACAGGCATACGGACATCCATGAGGATTGCATCAAATGTGCCCGTAGGAGAATCCTTAAACACTTTGACGGCCTCTTTTCCATTCCAGCACTCTGTTATTTCAGCACCATTTTCCTCAAGCAGGAATTTGGCGATTTCCATATTGAGTTCATTGTCCTCCACCAGGAGGATGTGCATTCCTTTGATAGAAAAGTCTGTCGGAGCATCAATGCATTTATTGTTTTCGTTTTCAGAAACAACTATTTCAAAAGGGAGAATTACACTAAATGTGGAGCCCTGTCCCTTTATGCTTTCTACACTAATGCTGCCGCCCATTTTGTCGATAAGATTCTTGGCAATGGACATACCAAGCCCGGTGCCGCCGTATTTTGACCTGGCAGTGGCTGTTTCCTGTGAAAATGGCTCAAATATCCGTTCCAGAAATTCTTCACTCATACCGATTCCGGTATCACGGCACTTAAATTCCAGATTAACATTTTTTTCATCTACATTATGGACATGGTGTGTAATGAATACCTTGCCGTTATCCTTGTTGTACTTAATAGCATTTCCTACTATGTTAAGCATGAGGCGCTTCAGGTGGACAGGACTGCCTATAAGCTGGTGTTCATAAGCCTCGCAATCTTCCTCTATTATCTCGATATTTCTCTCATCTGCAAGCTTTTTGACTGTGTCGTGTATATCCATGGATATCTCATTTAAATCAAAAGGAATGTGTTCCAGCATGATTTCTCCAGACTCCAGCTTGCCCATATCCAAAACTTCATTTATGAGCTCAAGAAGCAGCTTGGAGGTAGACCTTAATTTCTGACGGCATTCATTCTGCTTTTCCAGATCATCGCTGCACATATCTGCGATATCCAAAAGTCCCATTATTCCATTGATAGGTGTACGTATATCGTGGGACATGCGGAGCAGAAAATCTGTCTTGGCTGTATTGGCACGATTAGCCTCGTCCTTTGCAGCAATCAATTCCTGCTGGTAGGCCTCCTCCTGCTCACGTTTCTTTTTTTCCTCCTCCAGATGCTCCCTGATGATGTCATCAATATTCTGGAATCCGCATACAATCAGGCTTGTACCATTTACCGTGCTGTAGTTGAACTGGTAATTATGCATTTCTCCATCCACAAGAACCCGATAATTACCTATATACTCATCACTGCTTTTAAATATTTCCTTCAGATGCTTCAGACAGAGCTTGTCATAAAGCATCAGCTTATCTTCATCATAGACTCTCTCAGAGATATATTGTTTTAATATAGCAGGATAGGAAAAAAAACTGTGGTTATTCTTATCCAGTCCCTTTGTTATATATCCGTCCAGTTTTAATATTTTAGCAGTACCGTCCTGCAGGTCTACCCAGAATACATTCTGGAAGTTTCTTGCCAGAGTATCAAAAACTGAGCGGTAATCGTTTGATTCCAGAGCTTCAAGGGCAACAATCATATATTCAATCGGAACAGTATCGTCTTCTCCCTCCCTTATGTAGTGAAGTCTGTATATTTTACCTGTTTTACCATCAAATTTGGCAGAAATATGTGATTTGCCATACATTCGCTGCTCAAGTGTATCCTTGTTGAGAAACTCCAGCATGGAAGGATAGTTTTCCTCAGTGCAAAGCTCTTTTATGAAGCTCTTTGCATTTTCTTCAAAAAGGTCAGAATCCGGATGGGGATAGAGCATGACAGTGTCGGTAGTTTTTATTGCAGTGTAGGTATTTGTCTTTATATTTACGCGGTACATGGACAAATAAATGCCTGCAATGGCCGAATAAGCGTGATTTAAGCCTTCGGCATGGATTTCCTTCTGCCTGTTTATTTTGTAATCAATATTGCGGACACCAGCGACAAGCCTTAAAAGTTCACCAGGCTTTGAAATACGTATGTAAAGCACCCGGAGATAATGGATAGAACCATCCTTATCTACAGCCCTGTAGTCCAGTTCACTTCTTTCGCTGCCAGTGCTGAATGCATCAATAAGAGCTGGAACAGAGGAAGCAAGGGCAATCCTTTCCCGATCCATTTCGCAGACACGGGTCTCAAGATAGTCTGCCATGAACTCCTCATAATCAAATGTATCGGGAGAGGAAGCAAGGCTGTCCACAATCCTGCCATTTAGTTTTATAGTCGTACCTATGTTGTTTTCCGGTTCAATAACATATACATTATGATAGTCTGTTGTAAGGGCGGCAATCATTTCATAGTAGTCAATCATATCTCTCCTCCAATGATTCCTGAAGCTCATATATGGTATCAGTCATAAGCTTTGCTATAGTATGTATGGCCTCTATCTCACTTTGCAGCCAGAGCCTCTTATAACCACAGTTGTTGATTCCCAGGGTTCCAATTATTCTGCCGTCCTTTACAATAAGTACCTGCAGGAGAGTCTTAACCTGCATCCTTTTCAATTCAGTTTTGATTGGTTCAATAGTCTTTTCAATGTCAGTGCAGAAAAATATATTTTCGCTGTTGAAGCATTTATTTTTATATTCCTGCCCTGATATCCTGAGATTAGGTGTGATGTTTGGATCATCATTCTGGGCATAGTAATAAGACCTGCCGATAGACATCTCGTCCCTGGTATAGCAGCTGGCATAAGCCCTGGTCACATCAAGGGCATCAACAATGCACTTTGATACATTTTCTATGGTGGTTTTAGGGTCATGCTTTAAGGACAGCTCGTCAATTACTGCATCTACAAGAAGCTTTGCAACGGAAAAACCGCTTTCGCCAAGCTGAATAGGCTCGGCAGAACCATTGTCCTGATAGCAGCGTCTTTTCTGTGGTACCTGCATGGACTGCTTTGCGCCATAAAGCATGTAGCCGTTTTTGCCATTGGATTTTGCCTGATACAGGGCAAGGTCAGCCATTTTATAAAGCTCTGCATAGTTGCGTCCATGCTTCTCGTTGGAAAAAGCCACTCCGACGCTTATTGAGATATTATATCTGCCCTTTTCGTATTTGTTTTTAATCTGCTGGCAGAGTGAGTCAGCCTTTTGGCAGACGATATCCTGGTCTACATTAAGACCAAATATCTGGTATTCATCTCCACCGATTCGTCCACAGAAAAATCCATTTGGGAAAATCTCACGAATTATATCTGCAATATCGACAAGGAGCGCATCGCCGAGCATATGTCCAAAGGCATCATTTACATACTTGAAATTATCCACATCTATCATCATCATAGCAGCTGTGTCAGAGGGACTCATTTCTTCAAGGCGTTCTGTAATCCATGATTCCATGCCATATCTGTTAAATAAATGGGTAAGGGCATCAAGATGGGCTGCTTCCCACAGTTTTTGCAAAGCTGCCATGTCGTTACGGTATATCTCTAAATTTACCTGCATAGATATTGCTCCTTTCATCTTCTATCTGATTAAAAGCTGATTTCTTCTGTATATTCCCTGCCAATGAAATCGGACATCTGTTCAATAGGTATAGGCTCTGAATACATAAAGCCCTGGAGATAGTGAGCCTTAAGCTTTATGCACCTGTTCTCGTCATTTCCATCCTCAATACCCTCATACAGGATGTTGCAGCCGATGATATTAAACATATTTGAGAGACTGGATACTATATTTTCTGACTTTTTATCTGCCTTGGATGAGAGTACAAGGGAACGGTCAAACTTTATTATGTCTATAGGCATTTTGGCAATATGCTCTATATTTGAAAAGCCTGTTCCAAAGTCATCCAGATAAATAGTTATGCCAAGCTCCTTGAATTTGCTGAGAGTTTCCCTGATGAGGTTAAAATCATCGGCCTCAACACTTTCTGTTATTTCAAAGCCCAGCTTACTCTTGTCAAAAGAGTATTTGGAGATAATACTCATTATATCTTCATAAAAATATGGCATTGATAATTCTGACATTGAAAAATTAACAGATATCCGGCTGATACCATCATTGTGCTCGATAAAATCACATACCTTGTTAAGTATTATCTTGGTGAGCATATGTATCCTGCCTGTGCATTCTGCAATTGGGATAAATGTATCTGGTAAAATCAAGCCTGTCTCAGCTGTTTCAAGACGCATCAGGGATTCGGCAGTGGTAAAGGTCTTGGTATTTACATCCAGTATAGGCTGACAGTATACCTTCACTCTTGGATCATTTAAATCGCCTTGCAGGTCAATATCCTCAAGAATGTGTCTGATACTGTTGGTCCGATTGAATTTTTCCAAATCATGGCTGTTTACCACATATATTTTTTCACTTCTGTAATTCATGCCGCAGAGGCTGATATAATCCTTTAAGGTCTGGCAGTAAGGGTTAGATTTTATAATAGTTACATAGTGAGCCATTTTATATTTTGCATGTAATTTTTCAAAAAGCTGCTGCAGCTGCGCTATATCCGGATTTTTCTTGAAAATCAGCACGAAATTATCCTCGTTATAGCGGAAAAGATAATCTGTGTAATGCATGGCATAAGTGAATTCCTTAAAATCCTGCGATGTCTGGACCAGTGACTCAACCTTGTCGAAATCAGGTATCTCTATATTTACAAACACAAAATCCTTCCTGCCATTATGTAAAGCAGTAAGCTTTGTAACCAGAGCAGCCCTGTCTACTGCTCCAAAATTGGAATTGTAGGAATTACTGTGAAACAGAAGGACTACAGACAGTATTGGTATGTAGTAGGATAGTACTGTAAAAGACTCTGTATTGTAGTGGTATTCTGATATGGTGATAAACACAGAAACAGCCATTGTAAGTACTACAGAGATATATATTCTTGATATAATAGTCTTGTTTTTTAACACGACTACTGATACAATTATTGCTATATACAATACATACCAGATTAAATAGATGATGTCGTGGGCATAGTCGTGTGCCACCCCATCCTCTATGTAGAAGCCTATGTGGGTATATGGCGATAACAGCTCCATTGCAGCATACAGGACAAAAAGCATATTAAGTATGCTGGCGATGCACTTATTATGGTAGCTGATGAGATCCAGTATGTAAAACACATATATAAGGAGCTGGGCAATCAGGGATATATGCAGGGAGTTATGCAGTATATATACGAGATTGTCGCTTACAATACCAGTGTTTGGATATATATAGTAATTATAAATTATGCTTACCATACTTATATATATCAGGTTGATAATCGCCATGATGACAAATTTGTAACGCTTTGTTTTTTCTGTATAGGTTGCTATTAAAAGCATCAGCAATAAAAGGCAGAGCAGGAATACTGACATATCGCCCATGGGTCTGTATTCGTACATTTGTAAGTCCTCCTATCTTTAGTAGAAAATGTTATCATAAAAAGATGATAAAATCAATAAAATAATGCTTGGTTAGACGAGAGAAAGGAATTGATATATGCAGGTAAATACAGGAGTATCGACAAAAAAGAATGTGGCAGATGCCGTGCAGGAGGTGACAGCGGGTATACGTAATCCCAGACTGCTGGTTCTGCTGTCTGCCTACGAGGCACTGGAGGAAGCGTCAAGGCTTGTAAAGGAGAAGTACGGAGAGGTTCCGCTTATAGGTACAAGCTCCACTACATATTTTAAGTCAGAATCCTCTGACAGCAGAATGATTCTGATTGGATTTGGACAGGATGTGGAGGCTGAGATTGGTGTGATAAGAAATCTCTCATCTGCACCTATGACAGACATCCCTGAAATGCAGGGAAAGGTCAGAAAGCTGGTGCCGGGAAACAGCGATACAGTATGTCTGGAGTTCTGTACAAACGATGAGGAGCGTCTTGTTACATCTATGAATGTGGCACTTGACAGATATGGAGTGACTCTGGCAGGCGGTACAGTATTTGGAATACCAGAGGGAGCTGTGAGCTATGTAATGGCAGACGGAGTGCTTTACAGTGATGCCTGTGCATATGCAGTTATTAAAAATAAGTCAGGCAGGATCCGTGTATAT
>CAVKUD010000180.1:0-6156 GCA_963659315.1 Senegalimassilia sp.
CAACTCGGCAACAGGACGTTGCCGAGAACGAGACCTGAGCCATGGATGGCGAATGTCCCGTGTTTGCGTCAAGCTTAATCCGCCTAAACCAGAACATTTAGAAAATCTTACGCCCGAAACCCGCCACAGGAAATCCCTATATTGGCTGAATATCCCTTTAAAGCCTTTGAAGCTTAACCCAAACAGAAGTTTTGAAAATCTACATAACATGTGTTATGATAATAATGCCCTAACCATTACCGCCACCCCACAGGAGACCGGTAATGTACAAAGCACGGAGGTAAGAACATGTTTCAAAAGAAACAATTGATATACAGCGAGACGCTTGGCGTATGCCAGGTGGAAAACATAGTCGGACTATCCGCCACAAAAGGCGGCGAAGCCATATCCTATTATGTGCTGAAGCCAATATTTCAGCAGGAGAAAATATCGTATATCCCAGTAGAGCATCATCAGGTGGCACTCAGAGAGCTATTCGCTGAGGAGGAAGCCAGACAATTATTAGAATCAGAGGAAGCCATGAAGGACAGCTTATTAAAGCAGGCAGTCAGATATGTGCTTCACATGGAACAGGAAGAGGAGGAATAAGATGGCACAGCAGAGATCATCCCAGCAGCCCATACATAAATTTGTACTTGGAAACAAGGAACTTGAGGGTAAGACAGCAGAATTCCAGTACGACAAGGGCTGGTACAGCATCACAGATATAGTAGGAGAGGAGAGAAACCTCATCTACAAGTCCAGAAATGCCCAGGAAGCCTACACCAAGTGGAATGTATACATAGGCAGAAAAAAGGAACGTCCTTCAGCGGAGGAGCGCAGAAAGCAGAGAGAAGAACAGAGAGCGGAGCAGAGAGCAGAACATCGGAAGGAACAGAAGAATAAATAATGGATAGAGTATTTAATTATGATAATAAGTTTTTCAGAGGAATCAGTACCCTTGTAGACTGTGTGATAATAAGCGTATGCTGGGCATTGATGTGCCTGCCGGTATTTACCATCGGGGCAGCCTCAGCTGCTATGTATGACACAGTGCATAAGGTAATCAGAAGGGACAAGGGCTATGTCTGGAGCGGCTTCTGGAAATCCTTCAGGGAGAATTTCAAACCTGCCACAAAGGCATGGCTTATACAGCTTGTGGTAATTATTGTGCTGGGAGGAGATTTGTATATCACCTCACAGGCATTACAGGCAGGAGTGAGCTGGGGAATGTTATATATAATATTCCTTGTTATGGAAGCACTTGTCGCAATGTGGGTGATATATACATATGCATATATAGCCAGATTTGAGCAGACACTAAAGCTGACTCTGAAGAACTCAGCCTTGCTTGCAGTTGCCAACCTGCCAAAGACTGTGCTTATATTTGTAGTGACATTGGCAGCAGCGATAGCAGATATGTATGTGCCGGTTTTAATAGTGATATTGCCTGCCATAGCAACTATTTTTTACGAATTTATACTTGAAAAGGTGTTCAGAAAGGTTATGACTCCTGAGGACCTTGCCAGAGAGCAGGAAGAAGACAGCTTCGATAAAGATTGTTAATCAAGAGTAGGAGGGACTTACTATGAAAAGAATTGGAATGCTTACAAGTGGTGGTGACTGTCAGGCTTTAAACGCAGCCATGAGAGGTGTGGTAAAAGGACTTGCCTGTAACGTGGACGAGCTGGAAATCTACGGATTTGAAAACGGCTACAAGGGTTTAATCTACGGCAATTACAGACTACTCACATCCGCTGATTTTTCGGGAATACTGACCCAGGGCGGCACAATACTTGGCTCATCACGCCAGCCATTCAAGCTCATGCGCACACCAGATGAGAACGGACTTGACAAGGTGGAGGCCATGAAGCAGACCTATCACAAGTTAAACCTTGACTGTCTGGTAATCCTTGGCGGAAATGGCACACAAAAGACAGCAAATCTTCTGAGAGAAGAGGGCTTGAATGTTATCCATCTGCCAAAGACCATAGACAATGATATATATGGAACAGATGTTACCTTTGGCTTCCAGAGCGCAATCAATATCGCCACAGAGGCTATAGATTGTATACACACAACAGCAGCCTCCCACAACAGGGTATTTATAGTAGAGGTTATGGGACACAAGGTAGGCTGGCTCACACTCTATGCAGGAATTGCTGGAGGGGCAGACATTATCCTGCTTCCAGAGATACCATATGATATCGACAAGGTCACAGAGGCTATCCAGAAGAGGACAAAGGATGGCAAGGGCTTTACAATCATAGCCGCAGCAGAGGGAGCTATCTCAAAGGCTGATGCCAAGCTCTCCAAGAAGGAGTACAAGCAGAAGGTGGCAGACAGAAAATACCCATCTGTAAGCTATGAGATTGCAGACCAGATATCTAAGAAGCTTGGAACAGAGGTCAGGGTAGCAGTGCCAGGACACACACAGAGAGGCGGCAGCCCATGCCCATACGACAGGGTACTCTGTACCAGACTTGGCTCAGCAGCAGCAAAGGCAATCATGGATGAGGACTATGGCTGTATGATAGCTATGATTGACGGACAGACCAAGAGGGTTCCTCTCGGTGAGGTAGCAGGAAAACTCAAGATGGTAGACCCAAAGAGCCAGATGATTAAGGAAGCTAAGAGAATAGGAATCAGCTTCGGAGACTAATAATAAATGAAGGCAGGTGCAATAAGTGTCTTATCAGGCATTATATCGTAAGTTTCGTCCCGCTGAATTTGAGGATGTAAAGGGACAGGAGCATATAGTAACTACATTAAAAAATCAGATAAAGGCTGACAGGATAGGGCACGCATACTTATTTTGCGGTACAAGAGGAACTGGAAAGACTTCAGTTGCCAAAATTTTTGCAAAGGCTGTAAACTGTGAGCATCCGGTTGACGGCAGTCCATGTGGAGAGTGTCCGTCCTGTCGGGCAATCGCAGAAGGCAGCTCTATGAATGTGATAGAGATTGATGCCGCATCCAACAATGGTGTTGACAATATCAGACAGATTAGGGAGGAGGTCTCATACCGTCCTACTGAGGGAAAGTACAAGGTCTACATCATAGATGAGGTACATATGCTTTCAACAGGAGCATTTAACGCCCTCCTAAAGACTCTGGAAGAGCCGCCAAGCTATGTTATTTTCATATTGGCGACCACAGAGGCGCACAAAATCCCTATTACCATTCTGTCCAGATGCCAGCGCTATGATTTTCACAGAATATCAATAGACACCATAGCCGCAAGACTCAGCGACCTGATGCAGCAGGAAAAGGTAGAGGTCGAGGAAAAAGCCATTCGTTATGTGGCAAAGGCAGGAGATGGCTCCATGCGAGATGCCTTAAGCCTTCTCGACCAGTGTATAGCCTTTCATCTGGGGGAGACTCTCACCTATGAGAATGTGCTTGAAGTGCTGGGAGCGGTGGATACAGAGGTATTTTCACGCCTTTTGAGACAGATAATTGACAAAAATGTGACAGGGGCAATCATGATACTTGATGAGCTTGTGGACGAGGGCAGAGAGCTGGGACAGATGGTCAGTGATTTTACATGGTATCTGAGAAATCTTCTGCTGATACAAAGCTCAGATGACATGGAAGATGTCCTCGATATGTCCCAGGACAGCATAGATGCCTTAAGGGAAGAGGCAAAGCTCATATCTCCAGAAGTTTTGCTCCGCTATATCAGGATATTCTCAGAGCTTGGCAACCAGGTGAGGTATGCCTCGCAGAAGCGTATTGTGATAGAGATAGCAATTATAAAGCTCTGCCGCCCGGAGATGGAGACTAATCAGGAATCTATAGTAGACAGGCTTGAGAGCCTTGAGAAAAAAATGGAGCAGGGCATACCCATGGCTCCAGTGCAGGCAGGAGCTGCGCCCCAGGGAAACCAGCCACAGCAGGCAGCGGTAAAGAAGCAGGAACTGCCAAAGGCGATACCAGAGGATATTCAGGCTGCGATTAAAAACTGGCGCAGCATAATCTCTGAGGTGGGCGGCAATACCAAGGTGTATCTGAATAAGGCAATCCCAACGCTTGGCAATGCCTCAGATTTGCAGCTTGTTTTTGATGATGAGAATGCCTACGAATATCTGGCAGAAAACAGGGCTGGCTGCCTTGATATGGTAAAGGAAAAGCTTGCACAGAGGACGGGCAAGGACATAGCTGTAACCATAAAGAAAAACGAGACAGGTCAAAATGCAAAAGATGTCGTTCCAGACTTGAGAGACCTGATACAATTTGATATAGTAGAAGAGAATTTTTAAGGAGGATTATCCAATGGCAAAAAGAGGAGGATTTCCAGGCGGTATGCCAGGAAACATGAATAATCTTATGAAGCAGGCGCAGAAAATGCAGCGCCAGATGGAGGAAGCTCAGAAGCAGCTTGAAGAGACAGAGGTTACAGCCACAGCAGGAGGCGGAGCTGTAGAGGTTACTGTATCAGGCAGGCATGAAGTGACCAAAATCAAATTATCGGAGGAAGTAGTAGACCCAGATGATATTGAGATGCTTGAGGATCTTATCATGGCAGCTACAAACGAGGCTATGAGAAAGGTTGAGGAGGCTTCGCAGAAGTCTATGTCACAGATTACAGGCGGCCTTGGCGGTGGACTGTTCTAATGGACTTATATAGCAGCGAAATATCAAAGCTAATTGAAGAATTATCAGCATTGCCGGGAATAGGGGCAAAATCTGCGCAGAGGCTGGCATTTCATATTATAAATATGCCAGAGGAGCAGGTGGAATCCCTGTCTTCGGCAATTTCTAATGCCAAGAAAAACGTAAAGTATTGTAAGTGCTGTTACACTCTGACAGATGAGGATATATGTCCTATCTGCAGAGATGAGAGCAGAGACCACAAGACCATAATGGTGGTGGAAAATACAAGGGATCTGGTGGCATATGAGAAGACCCAGAAGTACGAGGGTGTCTACCATGTGCTTCACGGAGCCATATCACCAATGCTTGGCATAGGACCAAATGACATAAAGCTCAAGGAGCTTATGGTCAGGCTTGAGCAGGATGTGGATGAGGTGATTATAGCCACTAACTCCAGTTTGGAGGGTGAAACCACAGCTATGTACATCAGCAAGCTGATAAAGCCTACAGGCATAAAGGTTACACGAATTGCAAGCGGTGTGCCTGTGGGAGGAGACTTGGAGTATATAGACGAGGTCACTTTGTTGAGGGCACTTCAGGGAAGAACCGAGCTATAGAATATAAACATAAAGGAGTAAAGTATGAATAATCTTGAATTGCAAATTACTGCCAATGAGATTCGTAAGGGCATTGTGACAGCAGTACACAGTGCAAAGTCAGGACATCCAGGTGGATCCCTGTCCGCAGCAGATATTTTCACATATCTGTATTTTGAGGAGATGAGGGTAGACCCAAAGAATCCAAAATGGCAGGACAGAGACCGTTTTGTATTATCTAAAGGACATGTGGCACCAGGTTATTATGCAACATTGGCAGAGAAAGGATTTTTCCCAAAGGAAGACCTCACTACACTCCGCCATACAGGTTCATACTTACAGGGACACCCTGATATGAAGCACATTCCAGGTGTGGATATGTCAAGTGGTTCTCTCGGACAGGGTGTGTCTGCGGCAGTTGGAATGGCAGCAGCAGGCAAATTTGATAAAAAGGATTACAGAGTCTATACACTCACAGGAGATGGAGAGATTCAGGAAGGACAGATTTGGGAGGCTGCCATGTGGGCAGGACACCGCAAGCTGGACAATCTTGTAGTAATCGTAGACAACAACAATCTCCAGATTGATGGCTCAGTGGATGAGGTATGCTCACCATACCCAATCGACGAGAAGTTTAAGGCATTTAATTTCCACACAATCGTAATCGACGGCAATGATTTTGACCAGATAAGGGCAGCCTTTGAGGAAGCCAGAAATACAAAGGGACAGCCAACAGCAATTATCGCAAAGACCGTAAAGGGCAAGGGCGTATCATACATGGAAAATGCAGTAGGCTGGCATGGCAAGGCTCCAAATGATGAGGAGTACCAGATTGCAATGGAAGAATTAGAAAAGGCAGGTGAAGCATTATGTCAGAAGTAAAGAAAATCGCAACTCGTGACAGCTATGGAAACGCATTAGTAGAGCTTGGAAGAGAGCATGATGACCTCATAGTACTTGATGCTGACCTTGCAGGAGCTACAAA
>CAVKUD010000181.1:0-6062 GCA_963659315.1 Senegalimassilia sp.
TAAGATTTTCTAAATGTTCTGATAATAGTAGTGGCGATTTGACGCAATCGTTCGACATTCGCCATCCATGGCTCAAGTCTCGCTCTCGGCAACGTCCTGTTGCCGAGTTGCTGGATTGTGAGCAGAACATTAAGGAAATCTAACATTCTCCACAGTCACAAAATAAAGCCTGTATATGAGCCGCATACCAATCGACAGTTGTGAAAGCATTTTGATGGAATTATTTGGAAGTATATAAAAGGGAGCGGTTGGAATTAGAAAGTCTCTTTATATAAGTGCAAAGGATAGAAAGAGGATTTGGGTTTATATAAGCGGATTTGTGTGAGTAAGTTAAAATTACAAAAAGTTGTTTATGTAAAAGAATATATAATTGGGAAACAGACTTGATAGAAGTGGTTGCTTGTTGTAAATTAGTGTGTAGCGTAAAAAGGATGGACAGAATTGTATGAGTAAAATGTGGGGAAAATTTATATCAGTTGCAGCAGGTGTGACTATGCTTGGTGTCATGCTAGGCGGCTGCGGTTTTGACTATAAGCTTGATAATGACACTGAAACCACTGAGCTATCCGAGGATGGTCAATATATTGTAGTTGGTGTGGCTCAGGTAGGGTCTGAGTCAGACTGGAGGACTGCTAATACCAAGTCTTATACCACTACTTTTACTGAGGACAATGGCTATCATCTGATTTTTGAGGATGGGCAGCAGGAGCAGGAGAACCAGGTCAAGGCTGTGAGAGAGTTTATCCTGCAGGGGGTTGACTATATTGTTATAGACCCTGTGGTTGAGACTGGCTGGGATTCGGTTTTAGATGAGGCGAGGGACGCTGGCATACCTGTCATACTGGCTGACAGACATATCTCTGTTGAGGATGAGAACTTGTATACCTGTTTTGTAGGGTCTGATTTCACACTTGAGGGGCAAAGAGCTGGCGAATGGCTTGAAAATTATCTTGACGACAGGGATATGGGGGATGATGAGATAAATATTGTTACTTTGCAGGGTACTCTTGAGTCATCAGCCCAGCTTGGCCGAACTGAGGGTTTTGCCAAGGTGCTTAAGCATCACGATAATTGGAATATGCTGGGGGCTGAAACCGGAGATTTTACCCAGGCGAGGGGCTATGAGGTCATGGCTGAGTTTTTGAAGGAATATCCGGATATTGATGTGGTGGTCTGTGAAAATGATAATATGGCTTTTGGTGCCATAGAAGCCATTGAGGATGCTGGCAAGACTGTGGGAGCAGATGGAGACATGATTATTATTTCCTTTGACGCTACCAAGGCTGGGCTTGAGGAAGTGAGGGATGGCAATATAGCAGTTGACTTTGAGTGCAACCCCCTTCTGGGACCTGAGATTGATATGATTATTAAAAAGCTTGAAAATGGTGAGAGCGTAGGCAAGGCTACCTATGTAAAAGAGGCTTATTTTGATTTTACAATGGATATGAAAAATATCGTGGATAAAAGGAATTATTAATTTTATAACTGACAAGGAAAAATACTTGACACCATATGCCTGTTGTGGTATTCTCTTCAAGGTGAATAACTATGGAAGAGAAACTTACACAGGCATATTTATTTGATTTCTATGGCGAAATGCTTAATGAACACCAGCGCAGGATATATGAGGACTTTGTTTTTAACGACCTGTCTCTCGGCGAGATAGCAGGAGAAGAGGGCATATCAAGGCAGGGAGTCGCAGACATGGTTAAGAGGTGCGACAAGAAGCTTAGAGCCTACGAAGACAAGCTCCATCTGGTTGATAAATTTATCTCCATCAAGAGTGATGTGGAGAAAATCAAGGAGCTGGCTGTAGAATTTAAAGAGACAAACGACAGTTTAATAATGAATGAAATCGAATCGATTTCTAATCAGATAATTGAGGAGCTATAATATGGCATTTGACAGCTTATCAGAAAAACTACAGAATGTTTTCAAAAATCTGCGTAGTAAGGGCAGACTTACAGAGGATGATGTCAAAGCTGCTCTCAAGGAAGTAAAGATGGCACTTCTTGAAGCAGATGTTAACTTCAAGGTTGTAAAGCAGTTTACAAAGAGTGTTCAGGAGAGAGCTATCGGACAGGATGTTATGAATGGACTTAATCCTGGTCAGATGGTAATCAAAATCGTAAATGAAGAGATGGTTAATCTCATGGGTTCTGAGACTACTGAGATAGCTTTCAGACCTGGCAAGGAGCTGACTGTCATTATGATGGTTGGTCTTCAGGGTGCTGGTAAGACAACCACAACTGCAAAGATAGCAGGCAAGCTCAAGTCAAAGGGCAAGAAGGTACTGCTTGCAGCCTGTGACGTCTATCGTCCAGCCGCTATTGAACAGTTACAGATAAATGGTAAAAAGCAGGATGTTGAAGTATTCTCCATGGGTGATAAGAATAAGCCCGAGGATATTGCAAAAGCTGCTGTAGAGCACGCAAAGAAAAATGATTTCAATGTGCTCATTATAGATACAGCTGGACGTCTTCATGTAGATGAGGATATGATGGCTGAACTTATCAGAATCAAGGAAGCTACAGATGTATACCAGACAATCCTTGTTGTAGATGCTATGACAGGACAGGATGCGGTAAATGTAGCAGGCACCTTTGATGAAAAGATTGGTATCGATGGCGTTGTGCTCACAAAGCTTGACGGTGATACCAGAGGTGGTGCGGCTCTGTCAATCAGGGCGGTCACTGGAAAGCCAATTCTTTATGCTGGTATGGGAGAGAAGCTTTCAGATTTGGAGCAGTTCTATCCTGACAGAATGGCTTCACGTATTCTCGGTATGGGTGATGTGCTCTCGATGATTGAGAAAGCCCAGGAGAGTATAGATGAGGAAAAGGCAAAAGAGCTTGAGCAGAAGATGCGCAAGAATGAGTTTGACTTTGAGATGTATCTTGAATCAATGAGCCAGATGAAGAAGATGGGCGGTCTTTCAAGTATTATGGGAATGATGCCGGGTATGGGCTTTGGCAACGGCAAGATGCCAGAGGTTGATACAGATGCAGCTGAGAAAAACATGGCTCGTATCGAGGCAATTATATATTCTATGACACCAAAGGAGAGACAGAATCCAAACCTCTTAAATCCTAGCAGAAAAGCCAGAATTGCAAGAGGAGCGGGAGTTGAGGTTTCAGAGGTCAACAGACTGGTAAAGCAGTTTGAGCAGACCAAGAAGCTTATGAAGCAGATGCCTGGAATGATGGGCAAAAAGAAAGGCCGCAGAGGCGGCATGGGAAACATGTTCAAAGGATTTCCATTTTAGGAACTTTGATATATAAACTAAAACATATTTTTTAAAACGGAGGAAACATATCATGGCAGTTAAAATCAGATTAAGAAGAATGGGACAGAAGAAGGCTCCTTTCTATAGAATCGTTGTTGCAGATTCTAGATCACCAAGAGACGGAAGATGTATCGAGGAAATCGGAACATACGATCCAACTAAGGATCCAAGCGAGTATCATGTAAATGAGGAGTTAGCAAAGAAATGGTTAGCTAACGGAGCACAGCCTACAGAGACTGTAGCAAAAATCTTCAAAAACGCAGGTATCGAGAAATAGTTTGAAAAATCGTAATTTGGCGAGGTGGCGTAATGAAAGAATTAGTTGAAGTAATTGCAAAATCTTTAGTTGATAATCCGGACGAAGTTACCGTTACAGAGACTGAGAACGAGAAAGCAATTGTTTTGGAATTACGTGTTGCACAGTCTGATATGGGAAAGGTTATCGGCAAACAGGGACGTATTGCTAAGGCAATCCGTGCTGTTGTTAAGGCCGCAGCCTCAAAAGAAGACAAAAAGGTTATTGTTGAGATAGTACAGTAACAATTATTTTGGCATCTCTTATTTGAGGTGCCATTTTCTCTATTTAATTGATGTGCGGACTTTTCTTTTTTGAATGAAAAGTTTGGATAAATAAGATAATTATATGAGGTAATATATGGAAGATATGCTTCAGGTTGGTGTCATTACACAGACACACGGCATCAAGGGAGAGGTAAAGGTTTTTCCTACCACAGATGATGCCCAGAGATTTAAAAAATTGAAAAAGGTTACTCTTGATAATGGTAAGGAGCACAGAGACTTAGAGATTACATCTGTAAAATTCTTTAAAAATCTGGTTATCCTCAAATTCAAGGGTATTGATGATATTAATGATGTTGAGAAATACAAGAAAGCACCTCTTTTTGTGACAAGGGAGGACGCTGTTCCCCTTGAGGAAAATGAGTACTTCATCGCAGACCTTATAGGACTTAAGGTTATTTCAGATGAGGGAGAGGAGCTTGGCACTCTTGATGATGTACTTCAGACAGGTGCCAATGACGTGTATGTTGTAAAAAATGATAAGGGTGAGGAAATACTTGTCCCTGCTATCAAGGACTGCGTCAAAAACGTAGACATTGAAGGGGGAGAGGTTACCCTTCACCTTTTGCCAGGGCTTAGATAGCTGCGGAAGAGGATGTCTTTTATTTTAGGAATTATAAGGATTACAGAATGAATTTTCATGTTTTGACATTATTTCCAGAAATGATAATGCAGGGACTTGATACAAGCATTATGGGAAGGGCTTTAAAACAAAATATTATATCCCTTGAGGCAGTCAATATACGTGATTTTGCAGATAATAAGCACAACCGTGTGGATGATTATACCTATGGCGGTGGTGCAGGTATGCTTATGCAGGCAGAGCCTGTGTTTGCAGCCTATAAGCATGCTGTAAAAAATATTCCAGAAGGCTCTGGCAGGAGAGTTATCTATGTGACTCCACAGGGCAGGACCTTTAACCAGAATATGGCAAAGGATTTTGCAAAATGCGATGACTTAATCTTTTTGTGCGGGCACTACGAGGGCATTGATGAGAGGGTGCTTGAGGAGGTCGTCACAGACTATGTATCAATCGGTGACTATGTGCTCACAGGCGGCGAGCTGGCAGCTATGGTTATGATTGATGCCATTGCAAGGCTGGTGCCAGGCGTGCTTCACAATGATATGTCGGCGGAGACAGAGAGTTTTCATGGGAAGCTTTTGGAGTATCCCCAGTATTCAAGACCAGAGCTGTGGCATGGCAAGGCGGTACCGGAGGTACTGCTATCTGGAAACACTAAGAAAATAAATGAGTGGCGCATAAAGGAGTCTGAGAAGAGAACCAGGGAGAGACGGCCAGACCTGTACAGAGAGTATGAGGCTCTGCAAAAATGCAAGAGTGACATGATGAAGAAAAAGCTTTTGCATATAGATATGATTGAGCTTATAAACAGGGGCAGGGCAGAGCTTGTATATTCAAATGGCAATGAATATCTGCTGAGAGATATTGAATCAGGTGTCTATATGCACACTAATTTGAATGAAAGCAAGGCAGAGGCCTTTGGAGAAAATGGTTATTTTGATAATACAAAAGACATGGAGTGTGTCATACTTCATCAGCCAGAGTGCATGCCTGTAATAGAAGAAAAATATGGCTTGTCCCTCCAGACGGAGTGTAAAAATGCCGTATATACCCAGAAGGAAAAGCTGTCAGTTACAGGATTATACAGGGCAGATGGCAGACCAGACGAGAGAGGGCTTACAATCAGACCTCTGACCAGGGAGAACAGTGAGGATGCTGGAAGGCTCCATGAATGGCCAAACGACCTTGAATATTTTTACGAGAGAGTTGAGTCTGGAAATGTGTTTGGAGCCTTTATAGAGGATAAGCTGGTTGGGGTAATCGGAATCCACAGTGAGGGCAGCATAGGCATGCTTTATGTGGATGAAAATTACAGGAAGATGAAGCTTGGAATGGCGCTTGAAACATATATGTTTAACCAGGCGATAGAAAAGGGCTGGATTCCATACGGACAGGTAATTATTGACAATGAAAAATCCTTTAAATTACAGGAAAAAATGGGATTATACTGTTCAAAGGAATCAGTTTACTGGATGGGATAATTTTCTCTTGCATTAGCAGAGAAATTATGATATAGTACCAATGTTGTGAATAAATGGGTGATGGTCCTCTGTTGCGAAGTAGTAGTAGCATTAAGAACGTCAAAATGATTAGGAGGTCACAAAATGAACGCAA
>CAVKUD010000182.1:0-3993 GCA_963659315.1 Senegalimassilia sp.
AAATACCGACCTCCAATCGTTAGATTTTTATGTCTAACTTTTGGGGGTCGGTACATACGGTAAAAACCGCAGCCTTTTTTATGCCTTAGTATGCAGAAAAGCTGCCAGTGGCAGGTTCGGTTGGGGTAAGAAAAGTAAGATGAGTGCCAAATAGAAGATTTAAGATGTAGCCACAGACAAAGTATGATAGAATAAAAACATAAGGGGGATAACAAATGTTAGATTTATATACACCACAATTCGAGGACTTATGGTTCCGCAAGCTCTTTATGAGTGATGAAGCTACTATGTCCTACAATCACAACTGTGGTGGAACGATTGATTTTCCAGAAAGCAAATGGCAGGACTGGTATGAGCACTGGATTGAAAACGCAGGAGACAAAAGGTTCTATAGATATTTGCAAAATGAAAATCAGAAATTTGTCGGTGAAATTGCATACTATTATGATGGTGAGAGGTATATTACAGACCTAATAATTTATTCAAAATATCGGGGAAGAGGATATGGCAGGGAAGGTCTGCGCCTGCTCTGTGAGGAGGCTAAAAAGCATGGCATTGAAGAATTATATGACGATATTGCAATAGATAATTCGGCAGTTAACCTATTCCTGCAAATGGGGTTCGTGGAAGAGTATAGAACATCGGAAATTATTATGGTAAAGAAGAGACTGTTTCATATTTAATCATGGGGAGGATTTAATATATGAAAATATCGGTAAAAGATTTATTGTTTGGTGACGTCACATCAGAGCACAAAGACGTCATTCAAAATATATATGTATTCAGGCTTATCTGCATATGCTGGCTTTTCTACAGCATAGAGACATTTTTAAACGAAATAGGCGTTTTTATAGTTGATAAGCAGATATTCCGCTATGGCTATCTGTTTACTACCATATGCGTACTCATATACATATGTCTGGTATATAAGCTTAAGTTTAATAACAGGTATACAAAATATGTGAGTATTACAGCCTTTACGCTGATTATCACAGCGGCAAATATTTCGCTGACATATCATATGGTACTTACCCTTACAATGCCTGTAATTGTAGCGGGAATGTACTCGTCTAAACGATTTATCAGGTATACGATTTTGATAATGATATTATCAATCATTGTCAGTACATATGGAGGATATTTCTTTGGAATCTGCGATGCAAACATGGCGCTTTTGACAACCACATCGCTTAATAACATGAACAATGACGGAGTGTTTGCCATTAGCAGGGTCAATGAAAATCCTATGCTGACACTGACTTTGTTTTATGTATTTCCACGTTGTTTTATCGCAGTTTCATTTGTATACATATCGACTATCGTAAATAAGGTTATCAAGAAGTCCTACAAGAGAGCTGTAAGGGATAAAATGACAGGGCTTTACAATAAGAATAAGCTGCTTGAAATCATAGAGGACGAAACCTATGTACATCAGAAGATTGCCATAATCTACTGGGATGTAAACAGGCTGAAGTATGTCAATGACAATTACGGACACCAGTCTGGGGATGACTTAATCGCCTGTGTGGCAGGCTGTATTGAGTCGGCAGTGGGCAAAAATGGAATTGCCATGAGGTATGGCGGAGACGAATTTATAGCTATTACAACCTGTAAGACAGAGGATGCCATTAATCAGATTATTACAAGGTGTGAGAAATTGATTGAAGAATCACAGCAGGGGAAAGACTATCCTGTGTCGGCTTCTGTGGGATATTCATGGGGAACCGGAGATAAGATTGAGGAAATTATAGCGGTGGCGGATAAAAACATGTACGAGAATAAGAAGGATAGAAGGAGGTAAACATGGCAGCTACAATTATTTATTTAGGAATTTCATTATTGGGTTCACTTATTTTTATCATACTTGGGATATTTCAGTACAGGGCTGAAAAACCAGTAGGGATAAACACGGGAGAGGAACCACCTCGTGCGGATGAGCTGACGAGTGTTACAGAGTGGAATCACAGACATGGCAGGAATTTTATTATTTTGGGATGTATGCTTTTTATTACATTAGCGGTTGTGGGATATTTTATTGCGAAACTGGATGGCGTTGCGCTTTATGTGGCTGTTGCTATTTTTATTGTAATGATATTTGCTGAGATTGCCTGGGTTGTGATTGAGCATAATGTTATGAAAAAGAGGATGATAAAGGGAAAGTAAAAGATATATGAGGAATATGTTATGGAAAGAGACTACATTAATTGGATACGCAGTAAGGTAGGTCATGAGAAAATAATTCTGGTGTTCGCAGGAGGCTGTTTATTCAATAATGAGGGAAAAGTTTTACTTCAAAAACGTGGAGATTTTGGAAAATGGGGATTTCCAGGAGGTGCAATAGAGCTTGGAGAAAAGCCAGAAGAGGCTGCGATTCGTGAATTTAAAGAAGAAACAGGACTAGGGGTTGAAATAGAATCACTTCTAGGTGTCTATTCAGATAGCAATATGAAATATCCAAATGGTGACCAAGCGCAGAGCATATTTATTGTTTATAAGCTAAAAGCTGTTTCAGGGGAACTGATATGTGATAATGATGAGACATTGGAGCTAAAATATTTTGCTCTTGATGAATTGCCTGAAATGTTTTGTGCCCAGCATGAAGAGGTAAAAAATGAATTGAAAAATATCTATACAAATAGATAAATCGGGAATTTTAAGGAGGATGCTGTCTTATGAAAATACATATTATCGGTTGTAGTGGCTCTGGAAAAACCTATTTAGCAAATGCACTTTCAAAGAAGTATCATATTCCTCATTTCGACTTGGATGATATTCAATGGAATAACAAGGGTAAAGGATACGGGGAGAAAAGACCACTCGATGAACGAAATGCGTTATTACAGGAAATATTATTTAATAATGATGAGTGGATAGTTGAGGGTGTATATTATGCCTGGGTACAGCAAAGCTTTGATGAAGCTGATAAAATATATGTTTTAGATATGCCTGGTTATTTATATAAAAGTAGAATTATTATGCGCTCTATAAAAAGAAAATTGGGAATACTAAAAGGAAAAAGAGAAACTTTGAAATCGGTTTATAACCTTTTGAAATGGACTGAAACTTTTCAGAATAAAAATCTGAAAGAAATAAGAAGTATTTTAGATAGATATGACAATAAAGTTATATGGTTATCGAGAAAAAAGGATGTAGAGAAAATAATAAGAGCGGTATGACAACTATCAGTTTGTAGAGGAGTGGAGATGTCAAAGGAAGGAAATATGTCAACAGGAATAATGATTATTGGTCCGTCCGGAAGCGGAAAGACAACGCTTGGAAAAGTGGTTGCTGAAAAATTGGGATATCCATATTTTGATGTGGACGATTACATATGGAAAAGGGATACAGTTGAACCATATACACAAATGTATACAAGGGAAGAAAAGATAAGTAGATTAAGCAATGATATTGAACCATATGAACATTTTGTGATGGCGGGTTCAATGAGTTCTTTTCACTACGCATTTGATGATAAGTTTGAGATGATGGTTTTTCTTTATGTTGAGCCGAATATTCGTGTACAACGTGTTCATAATAGGGCAATAGAACGATTTGGCGAAAGAGTGCTTGAAGGTGGAGATATGTATGAAAGCCACATGAAATTTCTGGAGGAAAATCCAAGATATGAAAGTGATGGTTCTCCGAATTTGAGTGAGCAGAGAGAATGGATGAAAAACATGTCTTGTATGAAAATCGAATTAGACGGTACCGACAGTATTGAAAACAATGCAAAGATTGTCGTAGAGAACTGGAATAAATTATCACCACAAATCTAAACGAAGGAGGGAAAATCATGGACAACATTTTTCACAGGGTAAGCATACGAAAATATAAAAACCAATCAGTAGAAAGAGAAAAAATCCTCCAAATACTGAAAGCTGGCATGCAGGCACCAAGCGCATGCAATCAGCAGCCATGGGAATTTTATGTGGTAACAGATGCAGAAATTATCAGGAAGCTTTCACAAAGTACCCCGTATGCAGGATGCGTGGC
>CAVKUD010000182.1:4003-5982 GCA_963659315.1 Senegalimassilia sp.
GGGGCTGCCAGCTTCGCAGATGACACTTATTGATATGGGAATTTCTTTGGAAAACATGTGGCTTGAGACAGATGCACTTGGTCTGGGTGGTGTGTGCATTGGAGTGGCTCCGATTCCTGAATTTATGGATGCAGTTCGCAAGATAGTAGAGCTTCCGGATGATTTGGAAGTATTTTCATTATTTGCACTTGGATATCCAGATGAGGAGCGAGTGCAGCAGGAACGTTTTGAGGAGGAGAGAATTCATTTTATTGAGTGATGTGTAAATGAAATGATAGAAACAAAAGATTTTGTGTATTTGTTGGTGAAGCAATTAAATTGATGGATAAAGAAGAAATAGTTTGACAAATTAGAATTTGACGAGGTGTATATTTATGATTATTACATTGGAAACAAGAACTGCTGATTCGGTTCGAACCTATTTTGAAAAAGCAAATAGACCCGAAATCAAGCAGGTATTACCTCAAAAGGCAAAAACAGTTGAAGAAGCATTGGCGGACTATGAGGAAACCTTGTTGCCGAATGCAACAAGCTTCGGTCAGACAGTGTATGTCGATGGAAAGTATGTCGGTGATGTTTGGTGCTGTTGCATTGATATGGATGATGAACCAAACTGTATGCTTAGTTTCTGCATTTTTGAATTGGAATATTGGTCTAAGGGCATTGCTACATCGGCTGTAAATATGTTTATTAAGAATGTTTGTGAGCGGTACAATGTGAAAACCATCGGTGCATTTACCTTTGCACACAACAATGCTTCCATAAGAGTTTTGGAAAAGAACGGTTTTGTAGTTATAGAAGAATTTGAAGAAGATGGAGTTTTGTCAAAGTATCTCCAGTATGAGTGCTGACAAATTCAAGTTTATTGAAATGAAAGAAGGAAAATCATGGACAGCATTTTTCACAGAGTAAGCATACGAAAATATAAAAAGCAGCCATGGGAATTTCCAGAGGTCAGGAAATCCGTAGAGGAAGGAGAAACTACAAAACCTAAAAAGGATTATTAATGAACGAGACAGATGAGCCGCAAGAAAACGTCATTAATGAATGCTGGTATAAGCAAATAAAAAATGGTATTATGATTAAAATAATACAGACAAAACATGAGACAGGAGGGAATTGTATGACAAAACAGGAAGTTTTAATGACTTTTGCACAAGCTGCCAGAAAAATATTAAAGCATAACTTATCCAAGCTGATTGTTTATGGTTCCTATGCTCGTGGCGATTATAAAGAAAATTCAGATATTGATGTTATGATATTAACGCCTCTTTCAGACGAGGAAATTGAACATGTAGAGAATGAAATTTTTGATTTGGCGTATGATTTGGAATTGGAATCGGGTGTCATAATTAATCCAGTTTTGGAAAATGAGGTTCACTACAAATACTGGTTGGGCGCACTGCCTTTTTACGATAATGTAGAGAAGGAGGGGGTTATAATTGGATGAGCGGCAAAAGGATTTAAGTAAATATAGAATAACAGAAGCCGATGACAGTCTGAAAGTGGCAGCACATTGTCTTAAAGAAGGCTTGTATAAAGATTCCATAAATCGTTCATATTATGCTGCGTTTTATGCAGTAAAAGCGGTATTGGCATTAGATACAGTCGATTTTAAAAGGCATAAAGATGTTATGGGATACTTTAATAAAGAATATGTAGCAAAGGAAGTATTTCCACGGGAAATTGGAAGAAAAATAGGTACATTACAAAGGGTGAGAGAGAAAAGCGATTATGATGATTTCTACATTGCATCCAAAGATAAGGCAAGTGAGCAATTTGAGACGGCAGAGCTGGTTATCAGAGAAGTAAAAAGATACTTGGAGAAGTATTAGTTATGAGTGAGGTAGGGCTGTTGATACAGCCCTATATCAGATTCTGGATAAATATTTGATATAAATACAAATCGGGATTTGTAAAGGAGGAGAAATAATTTTATGACTTTTGAAGATATGTTTAATCGTTTCTTCTCAAAGGGG
>CAVKUD010000183.1:0-5970 GCA_963659315.1 Senegalimassilia sp.
CTAAGAAATCCCACAGTTCAGCGAAATCGATTATTTCTGCAAAGTGTTCTCTCATATACGTTTCCGAATGTCCCATAAAAGCACCATTCAGATACACATTTTCTCTTGCAGTTAAATCCATATCAAATCCTGCTCCCAGTTCGATAAGTGGTGCCATAACTCCATTAACTTCTACAGTTCCCTTATATGGTTTCAGTACTCCACATATAAGCTTTAATAGTGTAGATTTTCCTGCACCATTGGTTCCAACCAACCCCCAGGCTTCACCTTTTTTCACCTGAAAATTTATGTTCTGCAATGCCAGAAACTCCTGGAACATCAATTCTCTTTTCACCAATTTTATAAAATATTCCTTTAAATTGTCTACTTTTTCAGATGCCATATTAAATCTGACTGTAGCATCTTTTACATCTATTACGATATCATTATTATTCATTCTTTTTCTCCTTAAATGTACAGAATAAATTTGTCCTGCTTCTTCTGGAAGATAATTGTGCCTATAATCAGCACTATAATTCCCACACCAAATCCATAACCAAATGTATATGCTGATGGCATTCTAGCCTCTAACACAATAATTCTAAACTGATTGATATAATGGTACATAGGATTTATCCATTTAATAATGTTCTGCAACACCTCTGGAAGCTGTTCCATAGGATAAAATATAGGTGTCAAGTACATCCATGCGGTTGTTATAGCCGCATAAATATATTGAATATCTCTAAAGAAAACACTAGCCTGTGCAAGAAACATACTTATTCCCAAGCAGAATATATAAAGCTCAATAAGCACAACTGGAATCATAAGCATATAAGCTGAAAAATGCACTCTCGTCACTATAAAAACTATAAGCATTGCTCCAAGCGAAAATAACAAGTTTACAAGATCACTAGTAACTTTCGACATAGTAAATATATACTTAGGTACATATACCTTCTTTAGAAGCGAACCATTTCCTGTTATTGAAGTAAGTGCATGATTGGTCGATTCATTCATATAGCTGAACAAGGTTTGTCCAATAATCAAATATGCTGGGTAATTTGCTATACTAAACCTAAACATATTTGAAAACACAATAACAAGAATTATCATTATCAGAAGTGGATTTAATATACTCCACAAATATCCCAGAAAACTTCGCCTATACTTAAGTTTTATATCTCTGGATACCAGCTGTTTTATCAAAAATCTAAAATTATATAATGCCTCAAATTGTTTTTTTATCTTTCCCATATTTTTATTTATCCTTTCACTATTTTTAGCATGACCGATCCCAAGCCCAAAATCCTATAATCCGTCTTCCTAATCAAATCAATGCTTTTCTTCCGTGTAGCCGCATACACCTCAGGATACTTCCTCCTAAGCTCCATATCCCACGCCTTACACTGCCTTCTGGTTCCTCTTTTAAGTCCCATGCTGATATATATTTTAAACTGTATCTCCACCACCAGACTGATGCCACGTTCTATATAGGCCCGCTTCTCTGGTGTCAGGCTGTCTCTGCATGCACCGTAATCCTCCAGCAGATGCTTAAGCACTGTCAGGTGCTGATTGATGTTTCGCTGCATGCTGGTCATGTTCATGCTCTGTCCGTCTCGTCCCAGACGGTACATATACACTCTTGCCCTGTGGTAATACACAGTCTGTACATATTTTATTGGATAAAACACGAATTCACTATCCACATAGAAGCAGTGCTCATCTATAGTGATGTTATGCTCCTGCAGTATCTTCGTCTTTATCGTAAATGAATGGAGCTTTATCGGATCCTTTATCTCTCCGCTGTCTATCTCTACCGTCCTGCCGTAATGCTCCTCTATACTGGTTGCCTGCCAGCTTTCCAATAAGTTATATGTCTCGTCCTGCACGCATTGGAAATCTGTTGCTACTACGTCCGCATCCGTGGTCTTTAGTATTTCGATATACCTCTCTACCTCGTCTGGGTTTAACCAGTCATCTCCGTCTACCACCTTGAAATATTTTCCTGTGGCATTTTTTATTCCTGTATTTATCGTGGAGCCATGTCCACCGTTTTCCTTATTTATCAATCTATAGGTTTGAGGATAGTCTCTCTCATAGCCTGCGGCTATCTCTGGCGTCTTATCCTTTGAGCCGTCGTTTACTATCAAAACCTCTATGTCCGACATAACCGACTCTATCTTTACTGAGTCCAGGCATCTTTGCAGATACTTCTCTACGTTGTATGCGGGCACAACTATTGTAAGTATTTTCATATAATAGTTTCCTTACTCTGTGCGCTATTTTATACCAACAATCTACTATAACATATATATCATATTCGGTCAATTTTCGACTATTTTCTGAGGGCTTTCTGGTATACCAGTTTTCTCATCCAGCTGGGCTGGAGTGTCATTCCCATTGTGAGTATCACTGCTGTCATATACTCCCTGGCGCTTAAGAGTCCCAGACTCCTCTGCTCTTTCCTGAGCGTCAGATACTGCTTACAGTAGTCCATTCCGCCCCGCCTCTTATATATATTTCTCTCAGTTCTCGCTTTCACAAAAACCTTGTCTATATTTGAAAACTCACAGCCTCTTGCCAGCATCCTGACCCACAGGTCATAGTCCTCCAGATATGGATAGTGCCTGTAGCCTCCTGCTGCTTCAACCTCTGTCTTTCTGAACATGACTGTCATATGGTTTACAGGATTTCTGTATCTGCTGTATTTTGCTATAGCAGCTTTTCCTGTGGGCATGGTCTTTATCTTTCTATAGCTGTCATCCTCCGGGTCAAACTCTTCCATGAGCCCTCCCGACACAGCTGTCTCTGGATGGTCTGTCATATATCTGTACTGGATTTCAAAACGGTCTGGTTCTGCTATGTCGTCTGTATCCATCCTCGCCACCAGTTCATTGCCACAGTGTTTCAGCCCTTCTGCCAATGCCCGTCCCAGCTTCTGGTTTTCTGGCAGCCTGACTACGTCAAACTTTATTAGCAGGCTCCCCAGTTCCTTTTCCTCTGGCTCTCTGTCTCCCCCGTTTAGCCGGACTTCAAACTCTTTTACCACATCCTCCAGCTCATCTGGCAGTCTGCCATCCTCCACAAGCACTATCTGGTCTGGCTGCAGGCTCTGGTCTATCACACTTTTCAGTGCTTCCCGCAGATATTGTGGTTTTTCTTTTTCATATACTGACATCAGCACTGAAAATCCCATGTTTTTTCTCCTAATCAGCTTATTCCTCGTCCTTATGATGTCCCTTAAGTGCAGTCTGCTGTGCAGCATCCACACCCTCGGTATTTTCCTTGACAAAAAGTATCTTAAATGTAAGGAAAAGTATCTTGATGTCAAGCCATATGCTGTAATTCTCGATATATGTGAGATCCAGCTTTAGCTTATCATATGGTGTGGTGTTATACTTTCCAAACACCTGTGCATAGCCTGTGAGTCCTGCCTTTACCTTGAGTCTCAGGTCAAATTCAGGTATCTCCTCCATGTACTGCTCTGCGATTACCTTTCGCTCAGGACGTGGTCCCACTATAGACATATCTCCGTTTAAGATATTGAATATCTGTGGCAGCTCGTCAAAATGTATGTTTCTGATTATCTTTCCTACTGGTGTGATTCTGTCATCGCCCTTTGCTGCAAGGCGGGCACCCTTTTCCTCTGAGTCCATGTACATACTTCTGAACTTGTACATCTTAAACTCTTTTCCGTCTCTTGTAAGTCTCTGCTGCGAGTAAAGCACTGGGCCTCCATCACAGAGCTTGATTGCAATTGCGATAATCAGCATAAATGGTGATGCGATTACAAATCCCACAAGTGCAAGGACGATATCCATTATTCTCTTAAAAAATCTCTGGTCGATTGACAGTCCATAGTTTCTCGACAAGAGCAGGGGAGTATCAAACAGGTGTATGTCGTCTGCCCCTCTGAATAAAATGTCTGAAATCTTTGGTGTCACATAGGTTCTGATTGAGTTTCTATAACAGTATTTCATTATCTCATTTCTTTTTACTGCTGGCAGGTCTGCAAGTATCACTGCTGAGTACTTGTCTATCATGGCATAGAGGTCTTTCTCCTCCTCATAGCAGCTGATAGATGCGCAGATATTGTACTTGTCCTTTCTGGAATTGATTTTTTCCATCAGGTCATATGGCGAATACTGACCATATATTACCAGCATCTGTCTCGGTGGATACATATAGGCATAGAGCTTTCGCACAATAAATGTCCACGGCACGATAAAGGCTATTTCTATAAGCCCTGCTGCTATAAGGGGCATAGGTGTCAGATAGTCATTTGCCACAAGGCAGATTTCAAAATATGCCACTATTGTTCCGCAGAAAATAGCCAAGGTATTTGACAGGATGATGTCCTGTATCCTCATGTACCCTATCTTGTAGCCGCCAAATGTATTGGTGAAGAAAAACAGGATTAACACGTAGAAGCCGATTACCGCCCAGTTTCCTCGCCTCCAGTATTGCCTCTCCAGCTGTGGCACATACTGCATATACCATATATAGCCGAATGCCACTGCCTCCACTATTATTGTCATAAGATTTGCAAAGAAGTTTATAAAATGCTTGTATTGCTCTCTTTTTCTTGCTTTCATTGTATTTTAGTACCTCATACTGCTTATTATACTGTGTAATATTTGCGCATCTGCCATTCTCATGCAAACGCAATTACTCAAAATATATTATACCATAAACAAATCCCGACAACAACTGTTGCCGGGATTCCTGTTTATTCTCATCACAGACTACTGTAAGTCCTCATCTGTGATTATTTCCCCATTATACACTTTATCAATGAGTGATTTTGCCTTGTCAATCTTCTCCTGGTTCTGGAGCATTACATAGGCATTCTTTGTAGGCATTGAATAGGTCTTGGCACTGGTGCCCTCGCCATCTACTGCATAGCTCTTCACTGTCCACTTGCCGCCATCACTCAGCTGCATGTTTACAAGTCCTGATATATCCTCCTGGCCTATATCTGTAGAGAACATACCCTCCAAGCTGTCCATGATTCCGCCATAGTTTGTGAGAAGCTTTGTGCTGCCTGTCACCTTATCTACAACTGCTGAGATAAGTGCCATCTGGTGACGGCCTCTTGTCAGGTCTCCTCCTGACAGGTGGTAACGCTCTCTGACAAAATAGAGAGCTGCCTGTCCGTCCACATAGTTTTCACCCTTCACATAGCTGTAGTTGGCATCATGGATGGATGTAAATGATTCCTCTGACACTACTGTTACTCCGCCAAGCTCATCTATAAGCTTCTTGAAGCCCTCAAAGTTCATCTGTACATAGAAGTCTATATTATCAAGCCCATAGAGGTTTGCAAGTGTGTCCTCCGAGCAGTCCACTCCATAGAGTCCGCAGTGGGTGAGCTTGTCCTTCTGCCCCTGTGCTATGGATATATCCACATAGTAGTCTCTAGGTGTGTTGAGAAGCAGTATCTGCTTGGTGCTTGGGTTTACGAATGCAAGTATGTTTACATCGCTTCGGCTCTTTGCAAGCTTGGCAGATCTGGTATCTGAACCACTTATATATACACAGAAAGGATCTTTGGTCACGTCAAGGTCCGAATCCTGCTTTTCCTCAGTATAGTTTCTTGTATGCTCATAGATGATTCTGACCTGGTTAGAGAACTCTTCGTAGCCCTCTGTATCGCTGACTACAGCCTCATATGTCTCATCCAGTATCATAGCCTGCACCTGACCTGAGTAGAGGGCATCTACCATCTCTGTCACAGAATCATACTCTACAGTGTCAATATCAGAGCCAACCTCTTCATTTATGGCATCAATCGCCTCCATGGTTGTCTCATCACCATAGACTGTTGTGTACGCAAATGTATAATCTGCTGCGTCCTGTATCTCCTGGGCCGGGTCATCTGTCAGCACATACACGCCTGCCACCTCACTGATTGTAACAGTATCGTTTGTGATTTCCTCAATAGTGCTGTTCATCTTACCAAGGAACATGCTCACATATATGAAGAGC
>CAVKUD010000184.1:0-5957 GCA_963659315.1 Senegalimassilia sp.
CAGGGATGCTCTGGATAACAACAGGTTTGCTGCTTTTAAGGATGACATGCTCTACACTATGTCTCATGGTGAGTAGTTTATATGCAAAATATTATAAAATAATTCTTAAATAATACCACAGGCTCAAATTTTACTTGATGATTTATAGCGAGTTGTGTAGAATAACAATAGTATTTTAATTAGGAGGACAAATTGATATGTCAATTTTAGCAGAAGCTTCAGCTGGTATGGCTGGAACACTTGGAATGATTGTTTGGTTAGTAATCTTATTTGCAATTATGTATTTCCTTATGATTAGACCACAGAAGAAGGAGCAGAAGAGAAAAGACCTTATGCTCAATGAGGTAGCAGCAGGAGACACAGTTCTCACTACTTCAGGATTCTATGGCACAATCATTGATATTGAGGATGATACAGTAATCGTTGAGTTTGGAAATAACAAAAACTGCAGAATCCCAATGCAGAAGGCTGCAATCGCTGACGTTGAGAAGGCAGACGCAGGAGAATAATGAGATTTTAAAGAGATGAGCTGAGAGGCTTGTCTCTTTTTTGCTTTTGAGGAAATTATGGGTTCTCATAGATTTTGAAAGTTATCTACTGTATAATATTTTTATTATGTAAATTTATAAAAAAGATATTTGTGATTGGAAAAGATGCTATAAAATGAATAATTTATGGAGAACGTAAGATATAGATTTATTAATGATAATGGACTAAAAGCAGGAGGTATTAATATGGCAGAAGATACGCTGTTTTTCGGCGAATCAAAAAATGTAGAGTATAAAGTTACTGTACCAGAGAAAAGTGAAAAATACATGAAAACGGTGGTAGCTTTTGCCAATGGCAGAGGTGGAAAGATTGTTTTCGGAATAGACGATAAGACATTGGATATTGTGGGGATGGATGAAGATAATATCTATAAGACAATGGATGCCATTACAAATGCTATTTCCGATGCCTGTGAACCGACAATCAGACCTGATGTAGCAATGCAGACTGTTAATGACAAGACTATAATTGTTGTGGAGATTCTGCCGGGAGCACAGCGCCCATATTATATAAAATCGCTGGGAATGGTTGAGGGCACTTATGTGCGTGTGGCTGGAACCACTAGGCACGTAGAAGGATATATGTTAAAGGAATTGATTTTGGAAGGACAGAACCGACATTTTGACAGCGAGATATGCCAGAATATGATAATATCCGACAGTGAGATAGAAGAACTGTGCAAGAGTATGAAAGAAACTGCCTTGAAAAATACATGGCAGGATAGCGAGAAAGCAAAGATAAAAGATGTAACAAAGAATACATTGATTTCATGGGGCGTGTTGAAGGAAGCGGAGGGCAAAGTATATCCGACAAATGCCTATGCACTTTTAACAGGTAAAATGCCACAAATGCCAGTAATTCAATGTGGTGTGTTTAAAGGAACGAATCGTGCATACTTTGTTGACCGTAGGGAATTTGAAGGTCCTATTCAGGAGCAGATGGAAGCAGCTTATCAGTATGTCCTTGAAAAAATTAACATGGGAATGACGATAAGAGGTATGTACAGACAGGATGTATATGAGCTTCCGACAGATAGTATCCGAGAACTGATTGCAAATGCCGTGGCGCACCGCAGTTATCTTGAACAGGGAAATATTCAGGTAGCATTGTTTGATGATAGATTGGAAGTGACTTCTCCGGGAATGCTTTTGAATAATGTTACAATTTCAAAAATGATGGAAGGCTATTCAAAACCGAGAAATCCGGCAATCGCAAGAGCTTTTGCATATATGAAGATTATTGAAAAGTGGGGAACAGGTATCCCCAGATTATTTGAAGCTTGTGAGGAGTATGGACTGCCGAAGCCGAAACTTGTCGATTTTGATGGAGACTTCAGGGTGAATATGTATCGAAATGCGAAAAATGAGTTTGGTGTCAACGGTATGACTACCCAAGCTACCCAAGGTACTACCCAAGCTACCCAAAGTACTACCCAAGTTGAGTTGAGTGAGTATGACAAGGCGGTGTTGACGTCAATAGTAGAAGATAATCATATTACACAGAAAGAAATGGCTGCAAAATTAGATTGGAAAATTGACCGAGTAAAATATTATCTTAATAAGTTGAAGAGAAAGGGCATTATAAAGCGTGTTGGCACCAGCCAAAAAGGACATTGGGAAATAGTAGCAGATGTGAATAAATGACAGAATGACGGATGATTTTGAATTTGATATACACACCTAGAATAATACATCACGCATTTTATAATGTAGAGTTATGAAAAATATAAAAAAGTAAAATGCCTAATAATGTTGAAATGTACACTTTATTGCTTTAAGATATTAAATAGTAAATTTCAGAAAAGGGGTAACTTTTATGGATTGTAATATTGGCGTGATTTCAGGAGACGGTATTGGCCCTGAGATAGTTGCAGAAGCAAAGAAAGTATTAGATAGTATTGGAAATAAATACGGACACAAATTTAATTATACTGAGATTCTTATGGGAGGCTGCTCTATAGATGCAACAGGAGTTCCTCTTACAGATGAGGCAATTGAGACAGCCCTCAAATCAGATGCAGTGCTTATGGGCTCAATCGGTGGAAACACAGCTACATCACCATGGTATAAGCTGGCACCAGAGCTTAGACCGGAGGCAGGACTTTTAAAGCTTAGAAAGTCACTCAACTTATTTGCAAACTTAAGACCAGCTTATCTGTACAAGGAGCTTGCAGCAGCATGTCCGCTCAGAGCTGACATAATCGGTGACGGTTTTGACATGATGATTATGAGAGAACTGACAGGTGGTCTTTATTTCGGAGCAAGAGAGACAAAGGAAGTGGATGGACTGGTGACAGCCACAGACACACTTACATATAATGAAAACGAAATCAGACGTATTGCAAAGCGTGGTTTTGACATTGCAATGAAGAGAAGAAAGAAAGTGACATCGGTTGATAAGGCTAATGTGCTTGATTCCTCAAGACTCTGGAGAAAGATTGTAGAGGAAGTCGCAGCAGATTATCCAGAGGTCACATATGAGCATATGCTGGTAGATAACTGTGCAATGCAGCTGGTAAAGAATCCAAAACAGTTTGATGTAATTTTGACAGAAAACATGTTTGGAGATATATTATCAGATGAAGCCAGTATGGTGACAGGCTCTATCGGAATGCTTTCATCTGCCAGCTTAAACGATACAAAGTTTGGTCTTTATGAGCCAAGCGGCGGTTCTGCTCCTGATATTGCAGGAAAAGGCATAGCAAACCCTATAGCAACTATTTTGTCAGCAGCTATGATGCTTAGATACTCCTTTGATCTGGATAAGGAAGCAGACGCAATCGAGGCCGCTGTAAAGCAGGTGCTTAAAGAGGGCTATAGGACAATCGACATCATGCCACAGCCAGGTGAGTCAAAGGATGGTATCACTCAGGTAGGCACAGCCCAGATGGGAGATTTAATAGCTGAGAGAGTCTAGCGCAGAAATAAAGTGGGAAAAGGAGATAAAAGTATGATAAGTGATAACGCAAGAGCTGGTATGCAGCAGGCACCAGCAAGAAGCTTATTTAATGCACTGGGATTCACACCAGAAGAAATGAAAAAACCAATGGTAGGTATTGTAAGCTCATATAATGAGATTGTACCAGGCCATATGAATATAGACAAAATCGTAGACGCTGTAAAGCTGGGAGTAGCAGAGGCTGGTGGTGTACCAGTTGTATTTCCTGCTATAGCAGTATGTGATGGAATCGCAATGGGACATATAGGTATGAAGTATTCACTTGTAACCCGTGATTTGATTGCAGATTCTACAGAGTGTATGGCACTTGCCCATCAGTTTGATGCACTTGTAATGGTGCCAAACTGTGATAAGAACGTACCTGGACTTCTGATGGCAGCAGCAAGACTTAACCTGCCTACAGTATTTGTGTCAGGAGGACCAATGCTTGCAGGATATGTACAGGGCAAAAAGAGGTCTCTTTCTTCAATGTTTGAGGCTGTCGGTTCATATGCAGCTGGAACTATGACAGAAGAGGATGTATGTGAGTATGAGAACAAGGTATGTCCTACCTGTGGTTCATGCTCAGGAATGTACACAGCCAATTCTATGAACTGCCTCACAGAGGCTCTTGGAATGGGACTCAGAGGAAACGGTACTATTCCAGCTGTTTACTCAGAGCGTATAAGACTTGCGAAGCATGCTGGCATGGCTGTTATGGATATGTACAACAAGGGTATCAAGGCTCGTGATATTATCACAAAGGATGCCATCATGAATGCCCTTACAGTTGATATGGCACTGGGATGCTCGACAAACTCTATGCTTCATCTGCCAGCAATTGCACATGAGATAGGCTTTGATTTTGACATCAGCTTTGCAAACCCAATCAGTGAGAAAACACCTAACCTCTGCCATCTTGCACCAGCAGGACCTACATATATGGAGGACTTAAACGAGGCAGGCGGTGTATGGGCTGTTATGAAAGAGCTTGCTGATATAGGACTTTTGAATACAGACTGTATGACAGTAACAGGCAAGACTGTAGGAGAAAATATCAAAAATGCAGTAAACTTAAATCCAGAGGTTATCCGTCCAGTTGATAATCCATATTCAAAGACAGGCGGACTTGCAGTACTTAAAGGAAATCTCGCACCAGACGGTTCAGTTGTAAAACGTTCTGCTGTAGTGGATGAGATGATGGTGCATGAGGGACCAGCAAGAGTATTCGACTGTGAGGAGGACGCAATCGCTGCCATAAAGGGCGGCAAGATTGTAGAGGGTGACGTGGTAGTCATCAGATACGAGGGACCAAAGGGAGGACCTGGTATGAGAGAGATGCTTAACCCTACATCTGCAATCGCAGGAATGGGACTGGGCAGCTCTGTAGCTCTTATCACAGATGGACGTTTCTCAGGAGCCAGCCGTGGTGCTTCAATCGGACATGTATCACCAGAGGCAGCAGTGGGCGGACCAATCGCTCTCGTTGAGGAAGGCGATATCATAAAGATTAATATTCCTGAGATGACTCTTGAGCTTGATGTATCAGACGGGGTTCTGGCAGAGAGAAAGGCAAAGTGGCAGCCAAGAGAGCCAAAGGTTACAACAGGCTATCTCAAGAGATATGCATCACTTGTCACATCTGGAAACAGGGGAGCAATTCTTGCACTTCCAGGAGAGCAGGATGCATAAGGCAGAGCCTAAAATAATTATAGAGGATTAGAAATATGCAGTTAACAGGATCACAGATTATTATAGAATGTTTAAAAGAACAGGGTGTAGATACAGTTTTCGGTTATCCAGGTGGAGCTATTTTAAATGTATATGATGAGCTTTACAAGCATCCTGAGATAAAGCATGTGCTGACCAGCCATGAGCAGGGGGCAAGTCATGCGGCAGATGGATATGCCAGAAGCACAGGCAAAGTCGGTGTGTGTATGGCTACATCAGGACCGGGAGCTACAAACCTTGTGACAGGAATAGCAACAGCCTACATGGATTCAATTCCTGTAGTGGCAATCACCTGTAATGTTACAGTTCCGCTTCTTGGCAAGGACAGCTTCCAGGAGGTTGATATAGCAGGAATAACAACACCTATCACAAAGTACAGTTTTATTGTCAAGGATATAAACAATCTTGCAGCTACAATCAGAAGAGCCTTTGATATTGCAAGAAAGGGACGTCCTGGACCTGTCCTTGTGGATATTCCAAAGGATGTGACAGCCCAGAAGGTTGAGTATGAGAGAGCAGATATTGTTTTTCCGGCACCAAAGACTGAGTTCCTCACAGAGGATGTAATCGACAGGGCAATAGGTCTTATAGAGAAAGCCAAAAAGCCATATATATTTGTAGGTGGTGGAGCAGTGCTTTCGGGAGCAAGCGAAGAATTAAAGAAATTTGTAGAACTTGTTGATGCACCTGTATGCGACACACTTATGGGTAAGGGTGCATATGATGGAACAGCTGCAAAC
>CAVKUD010000185.1:0-5928 GCA_963659315.1 Senegalimassilia sp.
GTATTGCATTCGGTGGAATATTACGATGGGGCTTTATTGGATTCGCCCATACACATTTATCAATTTGGATTCCAGAAATCGTTGGTTTATAGCGGATGTTCATAATATGCCAGCTGAATTAGTAGTGGCTGTAGAAAAGAAACTGAAGAATGCACCATATGCTGCGGATTATCTTGAAATCAGAGATTTATGTAAAAAGGCTTTGGATACAGATGAATATGAATACAAGAACTTTCCAGATTTATCTTATACAGCATGGCTTATTTCTGAACAGGTGAATCAGGAGAAAAAAGTTACTGAAAAAGAGAGAAAGACATCTAAGGCAGAATTTCTCAAATTGTTAGATGACAATGATGGTTTTGCTGATGAGGAGGAAGTAATCTATCAGAAGTATACAGTTGAGAATTTCTTAGACGATGTATATATGTCCGAAGATGACTATTCAAGACTGGTTGGATTGCTTAGAAATAAAAAGAATATCATTTTGCAGGGTGCTCCTGGTGTAGGAAAGACATATACCGCTATACGTCTGGCGTATTCTATGATGGGAGTGAAAGATGTAGAGCGTGTCATGATGGTGCAGTTCCATCAGAGCTATTCATATGAAGATTTTGTTATGGGATTTCGCCCATCTACTACAGGATTTGAATTGAAAAAGGGGTCATTCTACAATTTCTGTAAAAAGGCTGAGGATGATAGTGATAACGAATATTTCTTTATCATAGATGAGATTAACCGTGGTAATCTGAGTAAGATTTTTGGTGAGTTGTTTATGCTGATTGAAAGCGATAAGCGAGGAAGGTCATTACAGCTTCTATATTCTGACGAAAAGTTTGCTGTTCCAAAGAATGTTTATATTATTGGGATGATGAACACTGCTGACAGAAGTCTGGCTATGCTTGATTATGCACTTCGTAGAAGATTTGCTTTCTTTGATATTAAGCCAGGATTTGAGACTACGGGATTTCGTGAGTACCGCATGCTATTGGATAATGAAAAGTTCAATAAGCTAATCAGCTGTGTGGAAAGCCTTAATAATGAGATTGCTTCAGACGAGTCGCTAGGGGAAGGGTTCTGCATAGGACATAGTTATTTTTGTAATTTGAAGTCCGAAACTATAGGTGATGAATGGTTTTTCAGTGTTGTGGAATATGAACTGATACCTCTTTTGAAGGAATATTGGTTTGATGAACCTATGCGGGTAAAAAATTGGAGTGAAAATCTAAGGAGTGCGATTAAGTGATACCAGTACAAAATATTTATTATATGCTGTCCTATGCTTTTCAGGTTTTGAATGAGCAAGGCTATAAAAATATAGCTACAGAATACTTTCCCAATACTGCAGAGCTGATGGCGGCTATACTGGAAAAAGGTATTGCAGTTCAGCTTAAGAGAGGGCTTGGTAAAGAATATATCCCACAGACAGAGGCGTTATCTTCTCTGCGAGGAAAGATTGATATTGCAGAGTCAATAAAGACACAGACTATACTCTGTAAGAAGTTGGTATGCACATATGATGAATTTTCGGTAAACAGCACCATGAATCGAATCATCAAATCTACGGTAGAGCTTCTCCTTCACTCTGATATATCAAAGCAGCGGAAGAAAAATCTTAGAAAGCTAATGGTGTATTTTAGTGAGGTAGATTTTATTGATTTGCATACGGTAAATTGGAATGTTCAGTACAATCGGAACAATCAGACCTATCGTATGCTAATCTCAATATGCTATCTGGTAGTAAAGGGGCTGTTGCAGACTCAATCAGATGGAAGTGTAAAGTTAATGGATTTTTTGGATGAACAGCGAACATGTAGGTTATATGAGAAGTTTATCCTGGAATACTATAGAAAAGAGTTTAAGAATCAATTAACAGCAAATGCGTCACAGATTCGTTGGCAGCTGGATGATGAAGAAAATGCTATGCTGCCAGTGATGCAGAGCGATATTATGCTACAGTGTGGTGCTAAAATTCTTATTATTGATGCAAAGTATTATGAGCATAGTACACAGGTGCAGTTTGATAAGCATACGCTTCATTCAGGCAACCTTTATCAGATATTTACATATGTGAAAAATAAGGAATATGAACTGAGAGACCATGAACACACGGTTTCGGGAATGCTTTTGTATGCAAAGACGGACGAAGAGATATACCCGAATAATGTGTATCAGATGAGTGGTAATCAGATTACTGTCAGGACGTTGGACTTGAACTTGCCATTTGACGAAATTGCAGCACAGTTAAATGCGATAGCAACAGCGCATTTTGATTTTTCCTAAATGGGAAGTCCCCACATTCCAGCACATATAAAATTTTTCTATAACAGCCCATCACTTTTCCCTATATGCAGATGTCTTGACGCAATCCCCCCTTTTTGGTAATATCATAGTTATCAAGTAGGAAAACTATAAATTAAAAGAGGAAGCAACCGTGTACGATATAATCATAATTGGAAGCGGCCCTGCAGGACTTTCAGCAGCGATATATGCAAAGCGTGCAAACTTAAGCCTTGCTGTGGTTGAAAAGGAATACGAGGGAAGCGGACAGATTGCAGAAAGCGGAAATGTGAATAATTATCTGGGACTGCCGAATATAAATGGTTATGAGCTGGGCGAGAAATTCAGAAACCATGCCCTGGCTTTAGATGTGCCATTTATAGAAAAGGAAGCAGTGAGGATTACAAAGAGCGAATCATCAGGGCAGCCTGAATATGAGGTGGAGTTTGATGATGGCTCAGCCGAGAAGGCAAAAGCAATCGTATACACGGCTGGAGTTTATCCGAGAAAAACAGATATAAAGGGCGAGGATAAGTATCTGGGCAAGGGGCTGTCCTATTGTGCCATATGCGATGGAGCCTTTTATAAGGGAAAGACAGCTGCAGTGCTTGGCGGTGGCGATACAGCTTTGGACGATGCGTTATATCTTTCGGATATCTGTAAAAAGGTATATTTGGTACACAGAAGAGATAAGTTCAGAGGTGCCCAGAGTACAGTTGAACTCTTAAAAAACAGAGAGAATGTGGAGTTTATCCTAAATGACAGCGCAGTGGAAATACAGGGAGACAAAAAGCCCTCAGCTATTATGCTAAAGAGTGGAAAAAGCCTTGAAGTAGACGGTGTCTTTGTAGCCTATGGCTCTGTTCCACAGACAAAGCTGGTGGAGGGGCTGGCAGAGCTTGATGACAGGGGCTATGTGAAAGCTCTGGAGGATGGAATCACGCATACACCTGATGGCAGCCAGATACAGGCTGGATTTTATGTGGCAGGAGATGTGAGAAGCAAGAGGCTTAGACAGGTCTCAACAGCAGTGTCGGATGGGGCAAACGCCATATACAGTGCCACAGAATATTTGCAGACAAGAGGAAAAGGGAATGAGATTTAACACCAGTTTATTACATGCAGGAGTGCAGAAGGAGACAAACGGCTCCACACTGCCGCCTGTATATCAGACAAGTGCATTTGAGCAGACAAGTGCATCGGATTTGGAAAAAATATTTGAGAACAAAGCCCCTGGTTTTTGCTATACCAGAGTAGGAAATCCTACCATAATGGCATTTGAAAACAGGATTACAAAGCTTGAGGGTGGAATTGCTTCTATAGCATGTGCTTCCGGCATGGCGGCACTGATGAACGCATTTTTAAATATCCTAAGAAGTGGTGATGAAATTGTATCAAGCGCCAGCCTATATGGTGGTACCATTGATTTATTCAGGGATCTGGAAGCCTTTGGAATCACCACCAGATATGTAGAAAACAACAACTGGGAGCAGATTGAAGCTGCAATAAATGAAAACACAAGACTTATTTTTGCAGAGACAATCGGAAATCCCTGTCTGGATGTGACAGATATAGAGAGGCTGGCAGAGCTTGCCCACAGTCACGGACTGCCACTTATAGTAGACAACACAACTGCTACACCTTACCTGATACAGGTATTAAAGCATGGGGCAGACATAGTGGTAAACTCTTCATCAAAGTACATAAACGGCAGCAGCAATTCAATAAGCGGAATACTTACAGATGGCGGAAAATTCAAATGGGATAAGGAAAAATATCCAGGTCTTGCTGACTATGTAAAGTTTGGACCTATGGCTTTTATAGCAAAGCTCAGAAATGGACTTTTCAGAAATACAGGAGCCTGTCTGTCACCTGTAAATGCCTATCTTAATGTGATAGGACTTGAGACGCTGGGACTTAGAATGGAGAGGCAGTGCAATAATGCATTTGAGCTTGCAAAATGGATTGAAGAAAATTATCCTGATATTACAGTTAATTATCCGGGACTTAAGTCCAGCAAGTGGCATGATATAGCAGAGAGAGAGCTTACAAATGGCTATGGAGCCATACTTACTCTGAGAGTGGGAAGCAAGGAACAGGCATTTGATTTCATCGACAGCTTAAAGCTGGCATATACGCTTTCCAATATAGGAGATACAAAGACTCTGGTTATACATCCAGGCTCAACAATCAGCCTGCACAGCACCAAAGAGCAGAAAGAGGATGCCGGTGTATTTGAGGACTTGATAAGAGTGAGTGTTGGAATTGAGGACATAGAGGACATAAAAGAGGATTTTGCACAGGCATTTGCAAAAATAGAGAGTTAAAACATTTTTAAGGAGAGATAAAATGGCAGAGAAAGTTGATTACGCAGCTCTTAAAAAGGGCGGATTCATGAGACAAAAGCAGAAGGGATGCTTTTCACTGCGTCTGGCAGTTGTAGGAGGAAATCTTACAGCTGAAAACATCAAGGCGGTCGCAGAGGTTGCAGAAAAATATGGACATGGATATGTACATATGACCTCAAGACAGGGAATAGAGATACCTTTTATCAAATTTGAGGACATCAATGAGGTGAAGGCAGAGCTGGCAAAGGGCGGTGTTGGCACTGGTGTCTGTGGACCGAGAGTGCGTACAGTGACAGCCTGTCAGGGTTCAGAAATCTGTCCTAGCGGATGTATCGATACCTACACACTGGCAAAGGCGCTTGACGAGAGATACTTTGGACGTGAGCTGCCACACAAGTTTAAGTTTGGTGTGACTGGCTGCCAGAATAACTGCTTAAAGGCTGAGGAAAACGACATCGGTATCAAGGGCGGCATGACTGTTGAGTGCAACCATGACGACTGTATCCAGTGTGGTGTCTGTGTCAAGGCCTGTAGAGAGGGTGCTATCGAGATTAAGGATGGCAGGGTAGAAATCGACAGAGACAAGTGCAACAACTGCGCTAGATGTGTAAAGAGCTGCCCTACAGATGCATGGGTAGGAGAGCCTGGATATATCGTATCCTTTGGTGGACTTTTTGGAAACAAGATATATAAGGGCGAGCAGCTTCTTCCTATTATCAGGGATAAGGAGACGCTTTTCAGGGTAACAGATGCTGCTATAGGATATTTTGAAGAACATGCAAATGCTGGTGAGCGTTTCAGATTTACATTACAGCGTAATGGAGAAGAAGAGTTCCGCAAGATTATCAAGGCAGCATATGATGGTGAATAAAATAAGATAAGCCTGCAGGACAGATGATTGATATATAAGTGTCTATATGAAAAAGCTTATATAGAATCGGCTTACATAAAAACAGAGAAAGAAGGGTATGAAAATGGCAGATATTAAGTTTGATGATGAAGTAGATATTACAGATAAGGTTTGTCCTCTGACTTTTGTAAAGGCAAAGGTTGCAATCGAGGAGCTGGATGATGGCGAGGTGCTTGCTATCCGCATGAATGACGGTGAGCCTGTACAGAATGTGCCAAGGAGCATGAAAGAGGAAGGTCACAAGATTTTAAAGCTTGAGGACAATGAGGATGGTACCTATACACTTTATGTCAGAAAGGTTGAGGAATAATGGCTGTTAGAATTAGTGAAGCGGATTTCGAGGAAAAGGTCTTAAAGAGTGATAAGCCTGTAATCGTTGATTTTTACTCAGAT
>CAVKUD010000186.1:0-5916 GCA_963659315.1 Senegalimassilia sp.
GGTGTTTCCACAGGGTGACTGACACACGGCGCAGTCTGGAACCAGCTTGAATTTCTCCTCATGAACCCGGTCGGTCATCCGGGCAAGCACACCCTCTGCTTCTTTGGCACATAAATTTTCTTTTTCCTTATGGAAATTTCCAATCGTATACAAAAGTGCAAGACCATCCACCAGAGTCTCAAGTGTGCTCTCCACAGGAGCTGTATTTGCAGTAGACTTTGCAAGCCCGATAAGCGCTCCTAGCAGCTTGTCTTCCATCAACATTCTTCCTCCTGTTACAGACCTGCTACACTTACATTCTTTAATAAAATAGCCTTTGGTCCTACAAATTTGCTGGTGTTCTGTGTCTCTGAGGAGAACCTGAAGCTCTTCTGTGCCTCAATGATGCTTCCATTAATAGAGCCACCTGTAACTGGTGTGATTTTCTCACCATCATTTAAGTAGGCAAGTCTTATCTCGCCACCGAAGTTTCCACCCATGCTGTCCATCTGGAAATCAGAGAAGTTTACCACATAGAGTCCCTTCTGCTTCTTCATATCCTCAAAAGACATAGTTCCAGGAGTGATTTCCAGCTTGGTATATGCTCCGATAGGCTTGATTCCCAGATAATATGAATATCTGCATCCTGAATGGATATTCTGGAATACTCCCTCACTGATACATGGGAGCTTTTTCATAGGAACACCCTCGTTGCTAAATGGTGTGCTTGGAAGGTAGTCTGCATTTATAATATCGCCTGTAATCTCAGACTTTTCTCCCTGAATAAAATCGCCTGTCTTGTAATCAGAATACTGTCTGTAAATATATGCTCCGTTAGCTCTGTCTCTATAGTAAGACATAACTGTAGCTGCATATTCGCCTGATAATATCACATCATACTGGCCAGCCTTTGGTGCTGTATCAGCAACTGCCCTGTCTCTTGTCAGCTTAAGTGCTTCCCTAGCCTGACTTGTCAGCTCCTCTGTGTCTAAGCCCTCAAATTTAAAGCTCTGATAGGTCTCAACATCCTGTGGCTCCTTGCACTGTGCCACAAACTCTCCCTCTACGCTGTATTTGATATAGCTTACATCCACACCGTTTGAATTGATGATGTGTTTTGTTAATTTCTTCACAAAAAACTCTGCGGTGTTGATAAATGCCTTATCATCACAGTCTGCTGCATACAGTGCCTCAACGTATTTTTTCATCACGTCCTCAAGTGTAAGCCCTGCAAGTGTGCTCTCCATTGTGAAGCAGTCCTGCTTTAGCTCTGGGGCAATCTCATAAAATGGATTTGGGACGAACTGGGCTGCGGTATAGGCTCTCTTGATTTTGGCATCAAGCTCTTCCCTTGTTGTAGCCGCCTCAACTGTAAAGGCTGCGTCGCCCCTGAATTTTTCGCCGTCCTTTTCAAAATCCCTGTACACAGTCACATAGCTTGTATGTGTATTCTCTGTCCTTCTCATATCCAGGTTTTTCTTGATAAAGAAAAGCTCTGCGATTTCTTCCTTGCTATCCTCGATGAGATATGTATCTATATTATTGGCTCTTAAAGCCTCCAAAATTAACTCTGTCATAATGTGCCTCCCATATTATCCTAATCTGATTTTTGCCTTGATATATGGGCCGCCATCTGATACCTTAACCCATTCCTTGTGACCTTTTCCGCACATTCCAAGTCCACACAGCTCCACCTCATCAGACATCATGGTGATGGACTTGAGCAGGTCTGGAACATAGCCGCTCATTACGATTGGAGAGAATACTTTGCCTGTGAATTTGCCATCCTTTATCTCTCTTGCCATGCCCACCATGAGCTGGATTCCCCAGTTCTTTGGATCCTCCATTCCACTGTGTGGATTTTCAAGATAAAAGCCATAGTCAATAGAAGCAATCATATCCTCAAGCTTGTCTGTGCTTGGCTCAAAATAAGTGTTGGTCATACGGGTGTAGGTCTTTCTCTTGTAGCTCTCTCTTCTGCCGTTTCCTGTAGGTACTGTACCAAGTGCCATAGCAGACTGGGCATCTGAGATACCAGACTGTAGGATACCATCCTTTATAATGACTGTGTCCTTTGAGATGACTCCATCATCATCGAAAAAGTATGTGGCAGACTCGTGTCTTGCCTCAAGACTTGCACCATCATGCATATTTAAAATCGGTGCTGCCACACTCTGTCCCACATAAGACTTGGCAAGCGCCCTGTCCTTTACAAACATATCCATCTCAACACCATGTCCAAAGGCTTCATGGGCAATCATTCCTGTAACCTCCGGACAGCAGATGCAGTCATACTCGCCTGGAGTAATCTGCTCAGAATCCAACTGGTCAACAGCACTCTTAATTGCAATCTTGATACCGTCATGGATTTTATCCATAATCTCAGCCCCGCCGAGATTAGAATAAGCCTTCATAGCGCTCTTGACTACCTGTCCCTTCTTAACATATGCAACTACAGCTCCGCCTGCATACATCACATTCTGCTCCATGTCCCTGTTCTTTGAGAGGAAGAGCTTGTGATAAATACGATACTGGAAAACAGCACCGCCATCAATGACTCTCTCGTCTGCTGCCAGACACTCCTCCTTTAAAGCTGTAAGCTGCTTAAGTATCTCCTCGTCTCCCATATCTTCCGGTGACAGCTCATACTCTGTGCTCTCAGAGAATACACAAGGCTCGTCCTCCAAAGCCTTGTACTGACTGAATGGCATGTCTCCAGCTGAAGCCATAAGCTTTTTCTCTGTAGAAGCAATGGCTGCTGCTATCTCATCTATCTTTTCCTCCGAAATCTCATTAAAGGAATACTCTGCGTAGGTCTGTCCGTCATAGACCTTTGCCACAAAGCCCCTGCTGCACCAGAGGTCATCCTCCATCATATTTGTCATACTTTTTGTAACCTGATAATCTGCTGCTGTGGAATCCACTGCCAGAATTGATGCATATGGATACTGGCTCAACAGCTTATCCAGCAATTCCTTAAGCACAGGCTTTACAGCCTTCAGATACTCACTTGATTTAACCTTCATTTATACTCCTGCCCTTTCTATATTTTCCAGCAAATAAACTATATTTCATAAGCTTTGCTAAACATATTAAGCTTACTGTGATTTCTTTTCCGTATACTCTACAATCTCAGGCTTTGCTTCCTTTAAGCACTCAAGCATAGCAGGATTAAATGTGCCACATTCGCCATCATAAATCATCCTGAATGCCTCGTCCACACTGAAGGCTGCCTTGTATACTCTAGGGCTTACAAGTGCATCATATACGTCTACAACTGATACTATCTGTGCCCACAATGGAATCTCATCACCTACAAGCCCATCTGGGTAACCCTTGCCATCATATCTCTCATGATGATATCTGCATATGTCATAGCAGTAGCGGTAATAATCGCTGTCCTCCTGCTTGAATCTCTCAAGTATCTCACAGCCCTTTGTGGTATGAGTCTTCATAATCTCAAACTCTTCCTTGGTGAGCTTGCCAGGCTTGAGCAATATATTATCTGGAATAGCAATTTTTCCGATATCATGCAGGGCTGCTGCATTTGCCATCTGTGTGATGTCCATTTCTGTGTAGCCGCACTCAGGATGCATCTCTACCCATTTATGCAGAATGATATATGTAAGCTTCTGCACACTCTTTACATGCTCACCTGACTCAAGGCTCCTGAACTCTACAACAGAGCTTAGGGCATTTACAAGAAAATCATTGTTTTTCTTCAATCTGGCGTGAGCATCCTCAAGGTGCTGCATGGTCTTGGTCAGCTCCCTGGTTCTCTCCTCAAGCTCCTTCTCCATATTGTTTCTGGTGTCATAAAGCTCAATGATATTTAAGGCTCTTCTGGTCACTACCCTGCGGGCAAATGGCTTATATATAATGTCAGCAGCTCCCAGCTCATATGCCATGGCATCTGACTCTGTGGTTGCCTCTCCTGTAATCATAATAACCGGGATATGCTCTGATTCCCCGTTTTCCTTCATATGGCTTAACACATCGATTCCCGATTTTTCTGGCATGATTAAGTCGAGGAATATAAGGCAGAGCTCATCCTTATATTGGTCTAACTTCTCTATTGCCTCCACACCATTTTCCGCTTCGATTATGTCAAAGTCCTCTTCAAAAATAATTTTTAACAGCTCTCTGTTTATGGGAGCGTCGTCTACTATAAGTATTTTTCTCATATTTCCACCCAATGTTTCCGCTTTTTATGACAATTTATTTCTCGATTATTCAATTTCACATAAATTCTAACATTTAACAGGGTAAAATGCAATTTATATTAATCAATGTTTTTAAGTTATAATAGCTATAAATTATTGAAATAAGTAGTTTGTATAATGTTATGTTATAATCAAAAAAAATGTATAGGAAAGGGACGAGAATATGAAAGAGATACCATACAAAATTTATCTTGAAGAAAATGAGATGCCTAAGCAGTGGTACAACGTGCGTGCTGATATGAAGAAAAAGCCTGCACCAATCCTAAACCCTGCAACCCATAAGCCTGTCACACTTGATGAGCTTTCTGGCATTTTCTGTACAGAGCTGGCAAAACAGGAGCTGGATGAAACCACACCATATTTTGATATTCCTGAAGAAATCAGGGATTTTTACAAAATGTACAGACCATCTCCTCTTGTGAGAGCCTACTGTCTGGAAAAGAAGCTTGGTACTCCAGCTCATATTTACTATAAATTCGAGGGAAACAATACATCAGGAAGCCACAAGCTCAACTCTGCCATAGCCCAGGCTTATTACGCAAAGAAGCAGGGTCTTAAGGGTGTAACCACAGAGACAGGCGCTGGTCAGTGGGGCACAGCCCTCTCAATGGCATGCTCTTACTTTGATCTGGACTGTCATGTATACATGGTAAAATGCTCATACGAGCAGAAGCCTTTCCGTAGAGAGGTCATGAGAACCTACGGCGCCCAGGTTACTCCTTCTCCATCAATGGAGACAGAGGTCGGACGCAAAATAAATGCAGAATTTCCTGGTACAACAGGAAGTCTTGGCTGTGCTATTTCAGAGGCAGTTGAGGCTGCAACAAGCAAAGAGGGCTACAGATATGTGCTGGGTTCTGTTCTCACACAGGTGCTTCTCCACCAGTCAGTAATCGGACTTGAGACCAAAACAGCCCTTGACAAATACGGCATCAAGGCTGACATGGTTATCGGCTGCGCTGGCGGCGGTTCAAACCTTGGCGGACTTATCTCTCCATTCGTAGGCGAAATGTTAAGAGGTGAGGCAAAATACGACATCATCGCAGTAGAACCTGCATCCTGCCCTAGCCTTACAAGAGGAAAATATGCATATGATTTCTGTGATACAGGCAAGGTATGCCCACTGGCTAAGATGTACACACTGGGTTCTGGCTTTATCCCATCAGCCAACCACGCAGGCGGTCTCCGCTATCATGGAATGAGTTCAGTAGTGTCTGAATTATACGACCAGGGCTATCTCACAGCAAGAAGTGTAGAGCAGACAGAAGTATTCAAGGCGGCAGAGATGTTCGCACGAGTTGAGGGTATCCTGCCAGCACCAGAGAGCAGCCATGCTATAAAGGTTGCAATTGATGAGGCTCTCAAATGTAAGGAGACTGGCGAGGAGAAGAATATCGTGTTTGGACTTACTGGAACTGGATATTTTGATATGGTGGCTTACCAGAAGTATAATGATGGGGAGATGAGCGACTATATCCCTACTGATGAGGAGCTGGCTAAATCGCTGAATACACTTCCTAAGGTTGACTAATTATATGGGATTGAATTTTTCTGTAAACTACGTATAATAGAGGAAGATAATACGCAAGATAAAAAAACGGAAAAGCTTTACAGCTTTTCCGTCAGACTGTAGACAAAGTCCTCGGCTTTATGCCGAGGATTTTATTATAAGAAAGAGACTTAAAGTCAGTATTTCCAAGACTTTCAAGTCTCT
>CAVKUD010000187.1:0-5867 GCA_963659315.1 Senegalimassilia sp.
GAACCCGTGACCCCTTCCTTACCAAGGAAGTGCTCTACCTCTGAGCCACATCAGCAGTTGAATAATCAACTATTGAATTTTACTATATTAGTAATTCATTTGTCAACCTCTTTTAATCAAACTCTTCATAATAATTTTCCCAGAGGTCGTCTATGTCCTCCACACGCTCAATATCTGTCTTGAATTCATTGAGCCTCGCCTTCTCCTGTATCGCCTCCTCATGTCCTGTCAGAGCCGCAAATGGAGAAAACTGTGCAGCCCTGTCATAGTTTGACATATGAGGGTGCGTGCTGGACTGATGATGCTCCATGTTAATTATGTCTGCATATTTTATATCGCCGTCGTCATTCATATATCTACCACCCTTAATATCTGTCGCCACCACTATATGTCGGTCTGCCAGCTTGATTTATTATCATGCCAGTCTCTCTCATACGCAATTTAGGCTATGCTTTATGCCCGCCTATCTGCTTATTTCTGGATATGGTAGTTGCACCCTCTTCCAGATCCACACCTCTTAACAGGGCGTTTTTGCCATATCTCTTCTTCACATCCAGTATGGCTCTCTGCATTTTCTTTTCACGGGAAAGCAGCTCTTCCTCCGCTTCCTTTTCTTTTTCCGCAATGCCATAATCAGTAAAAAGACTCATCTGCTCATATTGCTTGTCGTCTTTGACTTCATTTTCCCTGATAATATGGTTGGCTGTGACATTAATCCTCCTTATTAGCAGTTTCTCATCTACAATCTCATCATACAGCTTCATAACCGCATCGATTATAAGTCTTGTGGAGGATGAATGTCTCTTAAGGTTTGTGGTGCCATGGGCATGCTTGGGAATCTTCCTGCCATATCTGTCAATCTGCACCTCGCCCTTGTAGTGTCTGCCCGCCTTATCCTCCTTCAGATTATCTATGTCATATCCTACTGTGAGCACCAGCTGGTCCGTGACCAGCCCCTTATCCACCAGATCAAGCACCAGCAGGTCTGTCATCTCCATCACTACGATTCTTGCCTTTTCTTTACTGTAGGGACACTGCAGAACCTGGCCTGAGCTTGTGGAATTACTGCTTGGCTTGTACGCCTTTATATCCTCTATTGTCGCAGGCTCCCAGCCCCAGGCATGGTCGATTAAGAGCTCTGCATTTATTCCAAACAGCCTGTATAAAAGCTCCTCATTATGGAAAGCATTTGCTTTTCCCACAGAGCACCTTGCTATATCGCCCATTGTATACAGGCCGTTTTCCTCAAGCTTTTTCCTGTAGCCTGCTCCGACTCTCCAGAAATCCGTAAGAGGTCTGTGATTCCACAAAAGCTTCCTGTAGAGCATCTCATCCAGATATGCCACCCTCACTCCGTTCTCATCTGGTTCCATGTGCTTTGCAACTATATCCATCGCCACCTTGCACAGGTATAGATTGGGAGCCACCCCCGCTGTGGCTGTAATGCCTGTATTTTGCAGTACATCATGTATGATTCTTCTGGCAAGCTCCTCTGGCGTACACTTGTAAATCCCCAGATAATGCGTCACATCCATAAATACCTCGTCAATAGAGTAGACATGCATGTCCTCTGGTGCAATATATTTCAGATAAATATCATATATTTTTGTACTCTCCTCCAGATATTTTGCCATGCGTGGCGGTGCTACATGATAGTCCACCTGAAGGGCAGGATTGTGATTAAGCTCCTCTATATCACAGGATTTGCCCTCAAAATATCCTCTTGGAGTCTTTCTTAATCTCTCTGCATTTACTTCCTTTACCCTCTGAACCACCTCAAAAAGTCTCGCCCTTCCAGATATTCCAAAGCTTTTCAGGCTCGGTGATACTGCAAGACATATGGTTTTTTCTGTTCTCTCAGCATCTGCTACAACAAGGTTTGTCCTGAGCGGATCCATATTTCTCTCGCAGCATTCCACTGAAGCATAGAAGGATTTAAGGTCTATTGCTATATACACATGTTCTTTCAAATCTCTATTATATACCTCTGATAAGCATTGATGACCCGGGTCTCATTGACCATATCCTCTCTCGGAAATTTTCTTCCATAATTCATATGGACATGACCATGCACAAAATATTTAGGCTTATATTTCTCAATTATCTCGTTAAAGACCTCAAAGCCCTTGTGGCACTCATCCGTGTCATCATTTACGCCAGCTGCCGGAGCGTGGGTTACAAGTATGTCAATCCCCTTACTCCAGAACAGCTTGCCTTTCATTTTTTTATATCGTCTCTGCATTTCTTTCTCAGTAAACTGATTTTTACCTGGTTTGTACCTGTTGCTTCCGCCAAGCCCCATGATACGCACTCCCTCATAAGTATACACCGAATTTTCTATACATATACATCCATCCGGTCCATTCTGAGCATAGGAATCGTCATGGTTTCCTCTGACATAAAGCACTGGCAGGCCTGTCATAGTCGCCAGAAATGACAGATATGATGCCTTTAAGTCTCCACAGGATATTATCAAATCAATTCCCTCAAAATCTTTTTTATCGAAAAAGTCCCAATACACCTGAACTTCCTCATCTGCTAAAAGTAAAATACGCATATTATTTTGCTTCCTCTACACCCGTAACCTCAACTATTCCCTGTGCCTTCTCAATAAGACTGTCCGCACTTGGGATTGCACCAATTATATTTTCAACCAAAAAGTCCATGTTCATTATATCTATAGGGTCCATCTCCTTATGGTCTTTATTTCTGAGTCTTCCGCTCTGATCCTTTATCACTCCTGAAAACGGCTTAAACTCACCACTGCAAATGTCAGCCTTGATATTATCCACTATTCTGCCCAGACCATATGGCACATGGGATGAGCATATGAGGTCGATAACTCCTGCCGACATTCCCCACCAGTAGTTTAATGCCTTGTTTCCAGATGAGGCTTCATTCTGGTATGCGCCTGCCAGTATGCTCTGTAAAAGCTTCTCGTAGAATACACCCCAGTTCCAGATTGGCATTGCAAGACTCGTCGCCTTTCCGTCCTCATACTTGTAAAATCCAAACTGACGTGATGCATCATTTGGTGTTATCATCTCCTGATCAGACACATAGTGCAAATCATTTTCCACAAGGAATTTCTCCCTGTCAAAATCCTTTTCTGTAGACCATGCCAGATAAACCTTGGCTCTTGGATTCATGCAGGCAACTCCGAGGGCAAAGGCGTTGATATTTGCAATCATTCCATATATAGGATAATCAGCTATATAAGCCACCTTATTGTTATCGGCAAGCGCTCCTGCTATCATTCCTGTCAGGAATTTTGCCTCATACAATCTGCCATAGTATGTCCTCACATAAGGATGTGGCGCATTTAATGAACAATTTAAGATTTTAACCTCAGGATTTTCAATGGCAACCTTGAGACTGCCCTTCATCATCTGTGGTCCCAGACAGAAAATAATGCTGGCATTCTGCTTTATCACGCTGTTTAAGACTTCATCCAGATTATCGTCATCCACATCTGTCACGCATATAGTCTTCATCTCATCCGAGAAGGTATCCTCTAAGTAATTTCTTCCCAGCTCATGTCCATACAGGAAGGCTGATTCCTCCGGGTTCTTCGGGAAGAGGAAGGCAACTGTAAATTTTTTCTGGGTTGCAGGGATAAAGTATCTTAGCAGGCTCTTCTTCTCCTGTACATTGGCAGGATTCATGACTAAGTCTACATTCTGCTCCTCCGATGGCACTGAAAACTCCGCCCATACCCTGAGTATATTGGTCTTATACTCCTGCTCTGTCATTTCAAGCATTCTCTCAAAGCCAAACACACTCATAAAGGCAGTCACTGCGTCTCCAAGCTTTATAGGCAGTCTCTTGCCCCCTGCAAATTCAAAGGCTCTGCTGAAATTAAACAATACCTTGCTGAATTTTTCCCTGTCAGCATCCTCCCATCTGTCTGTCTTTCCAATAAGTGTCAGAAGTTTCTGCGCATTGCCAAGCTTTGTAAATTCCAGAGTGTAAAGCCCTGTAATCTCGTTAAATTTCATATATTCATAGTAGAGCTTCACGTCCTCATCCTCTGAATATTTTGGAATCTTCCTTGTCACATATGCAGGAATAGATACTGCATTGAAGAATTTAAGCACACTGACCCTTTTATTTCCCTCAACCACATAGTACCTGTTCATGTACTCATATACCTTGATTGGATCCCTGATTCCTTCATTGACCTGGGCATCTGCCAGATTAGCCCACTTGATTGCGAACTCTGAGCCTTCCTCCAATATAGGCATAAAGTTTGCTGCAAAGGCATATGTCCTTCCCATTGTGCTTGTTCCCACCACAAATTCAAGCGGTATCTGCACTAACCCCATATTCTGTTCTGTCTGTATATCTGTCTGCGATACTATCTCATCCAGTACAGGCAGGTATGGAAACTGTCCAAGTGAAACCTTGAACTTGTATTCTTTTTTTCCTAATTTTAAAGCATCTGTATATTCCGTAGCTCCCATTTTTCATTCTCCTTTTTGACGTTTAGAAATAAATGCTTTCCTTTTAAATAATAATATCATAAAATATGACAACAAAAAGCATTTTTTTGTTTGCTATTTTCAATTTCTTTGGTATAATATCCTTTAGGAAATAGGTACTACTGGGTAATAGGAGGATTTATGAGTAGAATTACACTAGAGCAGGCCGATGTTGTAGGAGAGATTGCAAATATCTGCATAGGAAATGCAGCTACATCTTTAAGTCTCATACTCAACCGGCCAACAAATATTACTACTCCACGAGTTGATGTGCTTGCGGAGGAAGCTTCACTTTCAGATGATAACCATGTACTTGTTAAGGTTCCATACACAAAAGGACTTGACGGGACCAATCTTTTGGTTCTTAATATACATGATGCTTTAGTTATCGCCAATCTGATGATGGGTGGAGATGGCACTAATGTCAGCGGTACAACACTTGACGAGCTTTCACTTTCAGCAGTTTCTGAAGCGATGAATCAGATGTGCGGTACAATTGCTACATCTATGTCGGAATTACTTGAGGTTCCAACCGATATTGGTTTCCCACTAATCAATTGCAAGGACAGGAAAACCTTTGAGATTCCAGAGGAGTTATGCAATGGTACAGATATTGTGAAGGTAACTTTTCGATTAACTGTCGGAGAACTTATTGACAGCGACCTTTTACAGTTGTACCCTATTAGTATAGTTAAACAGATTACAAAACAGGAGGATAAATAAATGGCTAGAATTTTAATTGTAGATGACGCAGCTTTCATGAGAATGATGCTTAAGGACATTCTTACAAAGGGTGGTTTCGAAATTGCAGGAGAGGCTGCAGATGGAGTAGAGGCCGTTGCTAAATACAATGAATTAAAACCAGACCTCGTTACACTTGATATCACAATGCCTAACAAAGACGGTATTCAGGCTCTCAAGGAGATTAAAGCCGCAGACCCAAATGCAACATGTGTAATGTGCTCAGCTATGGGACAGCAGTCTATGGTTATTGATGCTATTCAGTCTGGCGCAAAAGACTTCATCGTTAAGCCTTTCCAGGCAGACCGAGTTCTTGAGTCTATTCGTAAAGTACTTGGCTAATAGCTTTTTTACATACGCATTTTGAGAGGAGAAACCATTCTCCTCTTTTTGTGCTGTCTGAATTTATATTTAGACAGGCATTCTGGACAACCGGCAGCTTCTCTTGCATACTTTTGCATAAAAACAGGGATTAGAACATAGCTATGTTCTAATCCCTGTTTTATAAGTGCATTATCATTTTACAGCTGCGCAAGCATATCTATTGCATCCTGGGCAATTATAGGCTCTCCATGCTCTTTTATAAATGCTGCCCGCTGGCATCCCGCTTCAATATCAGTGACATACTCATCTGTTACCATAGAC
>CAVKUD010000188.1:0-5840 GCA_963659315.1 Senegalimassilia sp.
GGCTGTCGTTTAAGGCTGCCCAGTCATCATTGTAGTAGGCAAATTCATCTGTGTTATAGTCTACCGCCTTTGCTGTCTCGTAGTGTCCCTCTCCCTTTGTGGCAAGGGCAATGGCGTCATCATCTATGGCACATGCAGCAGCCTTTCTCACATTAGGGTCTGAGAATGGTCCATAGCTGCAGTTAAAAGCAATGTAGCTGTTCTGGACTCCTGGGCTGTATGAGATATTTACTGTATCTGAATCCTTCATCTGATCCATCTGGTCAAGGGAAGGAAGATTGATAAAATCAACTGCCCCTGATGTTGCCGACATAGCCTGAGTTGCTGAGTCTGCTATAATGTCAAATTCAAGCACATCCTCCGGATATGTGACATCCTGCCAGTAATTATCATTTTTGGTGAGGACAATCTCTGCACCCTCTGTCCAGCTTGTATACATGTACGGGCCTGTTCCCATCACACCGCCCTTGGCTGAACCATAGGCATCTCCTGCCTCCTCTACAAAGGATTTTTCCAGTACGGAGCCTGCCATGGTAGCGAGATTGTAGATAAAATCACAATCTGCATATTTAAGATGTACCGTCACCTCATAGTCACCAGTTACCTCTACACTATCCACTGGATAATACATATACTCAAAGAGTGATGCTACTGTAGGGTCCATATGCCTGTTCATGGAATAGGCTACATCCTCAGCTGTCATCGGATTGCCATCCCAGAATTTAACATCATCCCGAAGGCTGATAACATATGTCAGATCATCCACCTGCTCATAGCCAGTTGCCAGATTAGGCTGGAATGAAGAATCCTTTGTATCGAATTTGAACAGATTGTCATAGACGTTATTCACGACTAACTCGGTTCCATAGGCATTACACTGGGCAGGGTCAAAGGTGTCTATGTCTGACTGAAGTGCTACATTGAATACTCCTTCCTTAACCTCTGCTGCTGCCTCACTCCCTCCTGTACCTGAAGCTGGCTCACTGCTGCAGCCCACAAGGGATGCAACCATTGCTGTCACCATTAAAATAGATATTACTCGTCTTTTCATAACATTTACCTCCTATCTCTCGTACACTACCTTTCCATTAAATATAGTCATAACGGAACAGCAGTCCTTTATATCATCTTCATCAATCGCAAACAGATTCCTGTCTGCAACTGTGATGTCCGCATATTTTCCAGCCTGAAGAGTACCAACCTTGTCCTCCATGCTGTTTATGTAGGCTCCCTCTATGGTGTAGCCCTTGATGCACTGCGCCAGTGTCAGCTTCTCATTTGGCGACATGGTGCCGTACTGGGTGCCATCCAAATCCCTCTTTGTCACTCCCATATAGATATTTTCATAGGTCTTAAATGTGACAACAGGATAGTCTGTGCCAAGTGCGATGTGGGCACCGCCATCCTTTATGGACTTAAAAGCCCATTCATATTTAGCCCTCTCAAGACCTACCCTGTAGAGCTTTTCTCCTCTGTCAAGTATCTGATGTCTCGGCTGCATGGAAGCGATTACTCCCAGCTTTCCAAATCTCGGTATGTCATCTGGGTTTATGACCTCTATATGCTCTATGGCATTTCTGATACCAGTCATGTCATTGACCATGCCTGACTTCTCGTAGGAATCAAGTGCCTCCCTGACTGCCCCATCACCTATACAGTGGATTCTACAGCTAAGTCCCAGACTGTTTGCTTCTCTCACCCATTCATCCAGCTTGTCCTGCTCTACTGCAGGCACTCCCTTCTCGTCAGGATTGTCTGCGTATGGCTCAAGCATCACTGCTGTAAAGGTAGCGGTCACTCCATCCAGAATATTTTTTACTCCTGCTATATGCAGCTCATCTGATGAAAAATAATCCTTATACGGAAGCACTTCCTTTAGCTTCTCAGCCTTGAAATTAGTTCCCGGATAAATATAGAGGCGGATTGTCATCTTATCCTCTGTATCTAAATCCTTCATATGCTTGAAATCCCTCTTTAGATTTTCAGGCAGTACAAAATTCACATCGGAAAAGCCTGTAATTCCCTGCTCGTTAAGGGCGTGCATCAGGGCTTCCTGGTCTGCCCTGTCCTTTTTGTCCTGCTCCTCAGGTGATAGAGCAAACAGGCTGTCAAGCTTTGCCATAACCTTAAAGCCTGCCTCCCTGACCACTCCTGTAGGATTGTCATTCTCATCTACTAAGACATGGTCTCTGTCAAGCTCCTCCACCATGTCCTTAAGTCCACACAGCTCCATAGCCTTTGTGTTGAGCCACAGTGAATGTAAATCTGATGCAATTAGATAGACAGGTCTGTCCGGTACATATCTGTCAAGCGATGCCGCCGTCGGAAACTTAGCATCATCTCCCCAATAAGAAAGGTACCACCCCTGCCCTTTAATCATCTCTATATCCTTGTGGGCATCAGCAAATTCCCCAATCGCTTTTGCACACTCTTCTTCCGAGCCAAACCGCTCCATATCATGAAGTGCAACCTCTCCCATGTATGTTGCACCTGATGTGTAATGTCCATGGCTGTCAATAAAGCCTGGCATTATGAGCTTGTCCCCAAATTCCTTCACCTCTGTATCAGGTCCTTCGTATTTTTCTATATCTTTTCTGTCTCCTACTGCAATTATCTTTTTCCCTTTTATTGCAATTCCTCCTGCAAATGGCTCATCCTTCACAGAATCGAATATTGCGTCAGAATATAGAATCATATCTGCTGTCATTTTCTAGTCCTCCTTTACCAGAGATATACAAAAGGCGCAGTCACTTTCCTGACTGCGCCTTTGCAATGCTTCATTTTCTTTGAAACATATTGTATTACTTTTAAATTATTTTACAATTACACAAAAAGGCTAAAAATATACTACTTATTAAGTATTTTTGCGGGTAATTGCTGGGTTATGCAGTGAATATTTCCTCCACCGAATACTATTTCCTTGGTCTTAACCCCCACTACTTCCCTGTCTGGATATATCTCCTTAAGCTGGGCTATGGCAAGCTTATCATTCTCATCATCATACTGGGGTACAATAACCCCCTTATTAGTCACCAGATAATTGAGATAGGAAGCTATACATATTTCGCCTGTTTTCCTCGGTACAGTTCCTGCCACCCTGTCGATTGTCTCTGCCCCCTCTAAGAGCACCAGCTTTGATGGGGTACATACCTTATGCACCTTAAGCTTTCGTCCCTTTGCGTCCGTCATCTCGCTAAGTGCCTTGTAATTGTCCTGCGCCACCTTGTAAAATGGGTCTGCCTTATTCTCTGTGTAAATGCAGGCAACCTCACCTGGTCTCACAAAGCATGCCACATCATCCACATGACCATTTGTCTCATCCGGGTCTATGCCATCCTTAAGCCACAAGACCTTGTCACAGCCCAGATAGTCCTTTAGCTTTGCTTCTATTGCTGATTTTGACATATGGCTGTTTCTGCCCTCTGACAAGAGGCACATCTCTGTGGTCAGGACTGTACCCTCTCCATCCACATGAAAGCTGCCTCCCTCCAGGACAAAGTCATCCAGCCTGTAGCTGTCTATATCCTCAAGCTCACAAATTTTCTCTGCTATGGCATCATCTGCATCCCATGGAAAGTACAAGCCATCCACAAGACCTCCCCAGGCATTAAAAGTCCAGTCACAGGCTCTGCGCTCTCCCTTGTCATTTACCAGAAAGGTGGGACCGCAGTCTCTGCACCAGGCATCATTTGAGCTCATCTCAAGCACCCTGATTTCTCTCGGCAGACGGGCTCTGGCATTGGCATACTGGTCTCTGTTTACAAGCATGGTTACTGGTGTAAATCTGCTTATCGCCTTTGCCACATTGGCATAGGCTTCCTGGGCAGGCTTGGCTCCTGCCCTCCAGTTATCAGTCCTCTCCGGCCATATCATATATATTCTTTCCTGGGGCTCAAACTCTCCCGGCATCCTGTAACCGTCCTGCTTTGGACTTGTCTTTTTAATCCTTCTCGCCATATGCTTATCCTCTACTTTCCGTGAGTCAATAAAGTTTTATACATCTCAGGGCGTCTGTCCCTGAATATGCCCCACTCTCTTCGCTCCCTCGCAAGCTCATCTAAGTCAAATTCATGCACCAGCACTGTCTCTGTGCAGTCATCAGCCTGTTCCACGATTTCTCCATGATTGTCTGCTATAAAGGAGCTGCCATAAAAGGTCATTTCAGAGTCCTCATCTGTCTCCCTGCCTATTCTGTTTGAAGCCACAAGAGGCATCATATTTGCTGCGGCATGTCCTGCCATGGTATTTCTCCAGTGAATCCTTGAGTCCTTTTCAAGTGTCGGCTCTGAGCCTATGGCTGTCGGAAAAAGCAATATCTCTGCCCCAAGCAGGGCGAGGCTTCTGGCTGTCTCCGGGAACCACTGATCCCAGCAGATGCCCACACCGATTCTGCCGTATTTTGTGTCCCAGACCTTAAAGCCTGTGTCTCCTGGTGTAAAATAAAATTTCTCTGCATAGGGCAGTCCGTCTGGTATATGGGTCTTTCTGTATACTCCAAGGACTTCTCCATCTGCGTCTATGATTGCTATTGAGTTAAACTGTGTGTTGCCCACTCTCTCAAAAAAGCTGATTGGGAGAACTACGTCCAGCTCTTTGGCAAGTGCCTTGAAATGCTTTACGGCTGGGTTTTCTTCCAGAGTGGTGGCAAGCTCTAAATAGTCGAATTTCTGGAGCTGGCAGAAGTATGGGGTCTCGAAAAGCTCCTGGAGCAGAATTATATTTGCGCCTTTTTGGGCGGCTTGGCGGACAAGCTGGTCGGCTTTGTCTAGTGTGGCTTTGCGGTTCCAGGTGCAGGGCATCTGGGTTGCGGCTATCTTTACGTTTCGCATTTTTTGTCCTCGCTTTCTACTTCATATATGGTGCATCCCACAAATTAAGTGAGGTACCCAGTCCTTTTGAGAGTGCATTCTGGTAACAGTCATACCCCCAGGACAAGTCCTCCAGCGCCATGCCCCCTATCGAGCACATCACAATCTCATCCTTATCCTTCCTGCCCTCAGATTTACCGTTTACTATGTCACTTAGGTTTATCACCTCTTCCCTTGCTATGGCTCCTGTCTCCACAAGATGTACAAAGTGGATTCCCATTATCACCCACTCTCTCTTATTTCCAAGCTCATCTACTGGTCCTCTGGCTATAAAGTTGCTCAGATATTTTTTGTACATTCCATAGTTATCTACTACCATGGTGGTTTTCTTGAAGTCATCATATTTACGGTAGAGGAAGGAACCCATGCTGAATACTGTGGCTCCCTTTTTGAACCATTCCAGCTTGAATTCTTCCATGTTTTCTTTGGTCACTGACATGGCTTCTGACACTATGTCTGCATCCCTGCAGGCTTCCTCTAAGCTGTCACAGATTACGATTTCTTCTACCTGTGGATATTTTTCCTCGATAAATTCCTTCATTGCCAGGGCTGTCTTTGATTTTGATGAGCTTCCCCTGATTTTGATTTTCTTTATATTAGGAAGGACTTCCATGTAACACATGAGTGCGCACTTATTTATTACGCCTGGTCCAAGCAGGGACAGCACCTCTGAGTCCTTATTTGCCAGATATGTTGCCGCCATGGCTGGCATAGCTCCTGTTCTCATGGCAGAGAGGAGGTTTGCTGACATTATGGCTTTGGGTGCTCCCGTGTCTACATCTGACAGTGTCACCATAAGGATTGACCTTGGCAGTCCAAGTGAGGAGTTATGGCTGTTTGAACCATAGTATTTCTGCCCTGCTATGTGAAACCTGCCTCCCAGATAGGCTGGCATTGCCATAAACCTCCTGTCTGGTCCATCATCAAGAGGGAAGCCCTCTATATCAGATTTCTGTGGGAAATTCATCTGCA
>CAVKUD010000189.1:0-5827 GCA_963659315.1 Senegalimassilia sp.
ATAGGAAGCAGGCTGGCAGCGTCTGTCATCACATCATCAAGCAATGTGTGCCCGAGATTTTTGCCAGAGGAACTTGGTATCGAGGTGAAATAAGATAAAAACTAAGCTGTTATGTGAGAATCTGCACATGGCAGCTTTTGCTATATATTTATTGTTATATTGAATAAAAATTTATGCAGGGAAAAGTTTAAGAAAAAATAAGACAGACTCTTGGGTGAGTCTGCCTTGAGGGGAGTATAAATAATTAATAAGAGGTATAACATTGAAAAGGTTTCCCTTTTCAATTAGGATTATACGTTACAGGAAACTAAAAAGCAAGTTGTATATGAATATTTTTTTTGTTCTTGTACACACTATCCTTGTAACACGTGAGCGTAAAGCCAGTTATTATCTGCTTTGCGCCTGTTAACAAGGAGGAAAAATAAATGGCAAAAAATAACAACTCTGGAAACGCATTAGACAGAGTAACAAACAAGACTACAAATAAGGCAACAGACAAGACAACAAATAAGACTACAAACAGAACAACAAACAGGGCAACAGACAGAACTACAGATAAGACAACAGACAGAGCAACAGATAAGACAACAGATTGTAACGATTAATAGGTACAAGCTGATTTTTATCCAAAAGCGCATAGTATATAAGGAGATGTGAAAGCATCTCCTTATTTTAATACCTGGGTATACAGGGGAAGCTGGCAATAGAAGCTTTTTGTATGCTCCAGTATGTGTGGGAGGAATAATGGATTTTGATATTGTATATGTGAGGGATTTGATGAAGCGCATTAAGGATAAAAATGCAGTTGTAATCGACCTGAGAGGAAAAAAAGAATATCAGGCAGGGCATTTTCCCGGTGCCATAAGCATGCCGCTTGATGATACAGACGTGTACGAGAACATATTGGATAAGGACAGATATTATATCCTCTACTGCGACCACGGAGGCAGCAGCATGCAGCTTGCCAGGTATCTGGGGAGGCGGGGATACAGGGTGGCAAGTGTAATCGGAGGATTTTCTGTCATGTAGCTGATTTTTACACATTAATTTAAAAAAACTATTTCAAAAACTGCAAGAATGTGTAACAATAAACTTGTGAAACTATGTTTTTTGGGAGATACAATAAATGAAGACATTTGAATTAGTGGCACCATGCCATTTCGGTATGGAAGCAGTTTTGAAGAGAGAAATATATGATTTAGGTTATGAGATAACAAAGGTCGAGGATGGCAGAATAACCTTCGAGGGAGATGCAGAGGCTATATGCCGTGCAAATATTTTCCTTAGAAGTGCAGAGCGTGTGCTCTTACAGGTAGGCAGATTTACAGCCACAACCTTTGATGAGCTGTTTGAAAATGTAAAAGCCCTCCCATGGGAAGAATATATACCCCAGGATGGCAAATTCTGGGTCAAAAAGGCTTCATCCATAAAGAGCAAGCTTTTCTCACCATCAGATATACAGTCCATTGTAAAAAAAGCAATGGTTGAGAGAATGAAGAAGTCATATCATCTGGATTGGTTCCCAGAGGATGGTGCCTCATATCCTGTCCGTGTATTTTTAAACAAGGACGAGGTTATGGTGACACTTGATACCTCTGGTGAATCACTACATAAGAGGGGCTACCGTCTGGCAACAAGCAAGGCTCCTATTACAGAGACACTTGCGGCAGCACTTATTATGCTGACCCCATGGCATGGCGACAGAATACTGGTAGACCCATTCTGCGGAAGTGGTACATTTCCTATAGAGGCTGCCATGATAGCTGCCAATATAGCTCCTGGAATGAACAGGGAGTTTACAGCCGAGACATGGACAAACTTCATACCTAAAAAGCTGTGGTATGAGACCGTAAAGGAAGCTGAGGACATGGTAGACACAGATATTCAGGTGGATATACAGGGCTATGATATAGACCCTGACGTGGTAGCTTCGGCCAGAGAAAATGCAAAGAGGGCTGGCGTAGACCACCTTATCCATTTTCAGCAGAGGGCGGTAAAGGACTTGCACCATCCTAAAAAGTATGGATTTATTATTTCAAATCCACCATATGGAGAGCGTCTGGAGGAAAAATCAGCTCTGCCAGAGCTGTATACACAGATTGGTCAGGCCTATGCAGGACTTGATTCCTGGTCTATGTACCTTATTACATCCTATGAGGACACAGAGCGCTATGTGGGCAGAAAGGCTGATAAAAACCGCAAAATATATAATGGAATGATAAAGACATATTTTTATCAGTTCATGGGACCAAAGCCACCAAAACGTAAGAGAGAAATGTAATAAGGAAATATAATGAGAAAGTATTCAAGAATTTATTTTGCTATGACTGTAGTTATGGCAGTCATATTTTTGTTTAATTTTTATATATATGCCTTTGACAAGGCCAGAATCGGAGTGTTTAGAGGGGCTGTGATAAACGAGGAGTCCTGGAGTCCGCTTGTGGCAAAGGATGTCAATTCAGGAGTGCTCAATGTGGTCATCGACAACAAGACCTATTCAAGCGAGGACTATGATTTTTACATGAGCAATGACAGAAAAATCATGGTGCCAGTAGACCTCCTCACAGATGCCATGAATTGTAGTGCCCATGTATATGGAGGCAATTCACTTCTGGTAGAAAAACATAATATATCTGAGCGAATGAGGGTAAATCCAGAGAAGGACGGAGAATATTATGTAAGCCTGTCGGATTTGTCGGATATACTGGGCTATTCATGCAGCTTTGAGATAACTACAAAGACAGCTACAGCTGTGGATGAGAGCGACAATATATCGGCAGTCCCAACCAGATATGACCTGAGAGAAAGGGGCAGAATGTCTGTCATTAAAAATCAGGGGAATTATGGAACATGCTGGGCATTTGCAGCAACAAGTGCGTTAGAATCATCCCTTTTGCCAGAGGAGAGCCTCTTATTCTCCGTAGACCATATGTCTATGAGCAATTCCTTTGACGCAGACCAGTACGAGGGCGGCGAGTATACCATGGGAATGGCATATCTGGCAGCCTGGCAGGGACCAGTGTATGAGGAGGACGACCCATATGGAGACGGCAAGACCAACAGCAGGCTCAAGGCTGTGAAGCATGTACAGGAAATGCGCATAATAGATGGTAAGGATTATGAAGCAATCAAGGAGGCTGTATTCAAGTACGGTGGTGTCACCACATCTCTCTACAGCACCATAAAAAGCTCTCAGGCAGATACAGAGTACTATAAGAAGTCTACCAACTCATACTGCTATATCGGTACAGAAAAACCAAACCATGATGTCCTTATAATAGGCTGGGATGACAATTATCCAAAGGAGAATTTCTCTACCAACCTTGAGGGGGATGGAGCCTTTATCTGCCAGAACAGCTGGGGCGAGGACTTCGGTGATAACGGGGTATTCTATGTATCCTATTATGACACAAATGTAGGCACACATAATGTCGTGTATACAAGGATAGAGGATACAGATAATTACGACAATATATATCAGAGTGACCTCTGCGGCTGGCGGGGCAAGCTGGGCTTTGAAAAGGAAGAAATCTATGCGGCAAATGTATTTACTGCAAATGGCGATGAATCCGTTGCGGCAGCAGGCTTTTATGCCACAAGCGCAGACACTGAGTATGAGGTCTATGTGGTGAATGATTTTAAAAATGAATCATCCCTGACCACCAGAACCAAGGTGGCATCCGGCACCTTAGAGCAGTCTGGCTACTATACTATAGATTTTGACGAGCCAGTGGATGTGGCGGCAGGCGAAAAATTTGCCGTTATGCTGTATTTAAAGACACCAGGCTATGATTATCCTATGGCAATCGAGTATGATTCGGGAGAGAGTTATCTGGACAGCGTAGACCTGGATGATGGCGAGGGCTATATCAGTTATACAGGAAATAAATTTATTAATGTAAAGGACAAGCAGGATTGTAACCTGTGTATAAAAGCATTTACAAATGGATGAAAAAGTACTAAGAGTTGTCACTCCTATAATATTGGTTCTGACAGTTGCCTTTTTTGCCACATTTCGTTATATGCCGACCCTGCATGAAAAATATGCACTGGTAGTGGAAAAAAGGGACAGGCTCTTTGAAAACTGGCAGAGTGCCAGTGTGAGTCAGGAAAACTTAAATGATATTGTAGAAGCGGAGGAAGGTCAAAGCTCACAACTTAATATAGAGATACCGCCAGGCATAAGTGAGGATGACATATCAATCGAGACTGATTATATAACCCAGTCTGTGTATGTGAGATTTAAGGGCGGGGTGGACGATTATTTTGCAAACTACGGGATAAGCGGAAGTCCTGACCATATCAAATCCATGTTTTACTACAAGGATGGGGATGATGGTGTAATCGAGCTGAACCTTGACAGGGTGTATGAGCTAAAAACTGATGTGTCAGACCAGAAGCTTGCCATGGATTTTGTGGACCCACACGATATATATGACAAGGTAATCGTAGTTGACGCAGGGCATGGAAGCAGGGCAGCAGGTGCCACCAAAAAGGGTGTCATGGAAAAGGAAATCAATCTGCAGATTGTATTGCAGCTAAAGAAGCTTTTTGACGAGTCTGACCAGAATATCAAGGTCTATTATACAAGGACAGAGGACACTAATCCTACGCTGATGCAGAGAGTGGAGCTGGCAAACCTGTGTGATGCAGACTTGTTTATCAGTGTACACAATAACTCTTCAAGCTCTGGTAACTTCTCAAGTCTGAGTGGTACACAGGTTATGTACTCCCAGTCAGACGACAGTGAGCTGTCAAGCAAGAAGCTGGCTCAGATATGTCTGGATAATGTCTGTGATACGCTGGGAAGCAAAAAGAGGGGCTTGCTGAAGGGCGATGACATATACATAATACGAAGCAGTGAGGTGCCTGTGGCGCTTATAGAGGTGGGCTTTATGACAAACAGGGATGAGCTTGAAAATCTGGTTTCAGAGGACTATCAGAAAGAGGCAGCCCAGGGAATATACAATGCGGTAATGGAAGCATTTGAGGAAGGATATTAAGATGACAAAGATTATTTTCGCAACAGGAAACAAGGATAAAATGAGAGAAATCCGTGAGATTATGGCGGATTGTGATGTGGAGATTTACTCTATGAAGGAGGCTGGAATCAACATTGACATTGTTGAGGACGGAGATACATTTGAGGCAAATTCCACAATAAAGGCGAGAGCAATATCTGATTACATATCAGGCAGGGGCTTAAATGAAGAGCAAAAGGACGAGACATGGAAAGCCATATCCGAAAAATACAAGGGGGCAATCGTCCTGGCAGATGATTCTGGACTTGAGATTGATTATCTGAACAAGGAGCCAGGAGTCTACTCTGCAAGATATATGGGAGAGGACACTTCCTATGATATTAAAAACCAGAACCTCATTGACAGGCTGGATGGTGTGGAAAAGGACAAGCGTACTGCCAGGTTTGTATGTGCTATCGTAGCTGTGCTTCCTGACGGAGAGGTGCTTGTGAGCAGAGAGACCATGGAGGGATATATAGGCTGGAAAATAGCAGGAGAAAATGGCTTTGGCTATGACCCAATCTTTTATCTGGATGAATTTGGCTGCTCATCAGCAGAATTATCAAGAGAACAGAAAAACGCTATAAGCCACAGAGGAAAGGCATTAGCGGGCATTAAGAAGCTGCTCAGAAAATATTTTTAAAAAATTTCAAAAAAGTTGTTGACATACCCCCTTGTCTATCATATAATACTACTTGCGTCACGGATAACGGCGCAGCAAACAAAACCTTCGGGGTGTGGCTCAGCTTGGCTAGAGCGCCTGGTTTGGGACCAGGAGGTCGCAGGTTCGAATCCTGTCACCCCGA
>CAVKUD010000190.1:0-5676 GCA_963659315.1 Senegalimassilia sp.
AGAGACTTGAAAGTCTTGGAAATACTGACTTTAAGTCTCTTTCTTATAATAAAATTCTCGGCATAAAGCCGAGGACTTTGTCTACAGTCTGAAACTACCAGCAGCTGAAAGGCTGCTGGTAGTTTTTTATCCACCTTTAAATCTTTCTACACGTTAAAGCAGCTTCCCCCTATAAACTCCCTGACAAGCGAATTATTAGAAATTTCCTCCGACGGCATAGGCAGGAAGTAGTCCAGGAACTTAAGCAGTCTCTTTGCCTCCAGATACTCCGGGCAGTCCTTTGGTATAGCAAATAAAAGTGGCTCCGCATACACCTTTAAGACCGCAAGCTCATAGACAAGGGCTGAGTTAAACATCACGTCTGCGCTGTCCTGGAATGGGAAGATATTCTCCTCCTCACCTTTTCGCACAGATGGCCACATTGCAATGGTCTCCCTTGCGTCTGTTCCTCTGGTTCTGGCATCACGGACTATTCGCCTTATAAGTCTCGCATCCGTTGTCGGCAGCGGATTGTGTTCATCTATGTTAAGCTGGGTCAATGCTGATATATAGATTCTGAACTTGCTCTCCTCTGGGAGCATATAGGACATCCTGTCATTAAGTCCATGTATGCCCTCTATTACCAGTACCTCTCCCTCGCTTAAGGACATCTTTCTGCCCCTGTACTCTCTTTTGCCTGTCTTAAAATTAAAGGATGGTGCATCTATCTCTTCACCATTCAAGAGCCTGCTCATGTTCTGGTTAAACAGTTCCACATCCAGGGCTTCCAGGCACTCAAAATCATAGCTTCCATCTGGGTTCTTAGGGCAGAACTCCCTGTCTGCATAATAGTCATCCAGACTGAGGGGATATGGCTTTAAGCCCTTTGCCTGTAACTGGATTGACAGTCTGTTTGCAAAGGAGGTCTTACCTGAAGACGATGGTCCTGCTATAAGGATAAATTTCTTTCTCCTGTCCTCGGCTATCTGGGCTGCCAGGCTGCCGATTCTGGCTTCCATCAATGCTTCCTGCAGAAGCACTATGTCCTGCGCCCTGCCAGAAGCTATTGCTTCGTTTAAGGCTCCGATTGTTCCAATGCCCAGCATCCTGCTCCACTCACGGGAATCCTTTAAGGTATGGAACAATTTGTTGGATGTATTAAGTGGCTCTGCTTTTTTGCTGTCCTTATCAGGAAAGGTTATGACAAAGCCATCCTCATATAATACCAGGTCATATACCTTAAGCATACCAGTGGATGGTGCCATATATCCGTAGAAATAATCATCCAGACCATCCAGGCTGTAGAGATTAACCCTTGAACTTCTCCTGTAGTGAAGAAGTCTCGCCTTATCGTACATGCCTCTGTCCCTGAATTCTTTTTCTGCCCGCTCTGTCTTTTCACTGCGCTTGTATATGGTTATGTCCTGCTCTGCAATGGTATCCATGACAGTTCTTATATGCTCTATGTCTGTGGCTGTAATTTTAACCTTTTTTGTGCCTGTTATCACAGCACTCTCGCAGTTTTCACCACACTTTGACTGTGATACACCCACACTTTCAGGCATGACAAGCTCACAGTAATAGCCCTGCCCCAGTGAATACAATACCTTGAGCATGGATTCATTACCGTACAGCTTCTGAACAGCCTTTTGCAGCAAAAGCAGCACACTACGCCTGTATGTCTTCTTTCCATCCCTGTCTGCTACAGTTATAAAACTCAGTTTTCCTGAGCGGTCTACCTTTTTATTAAGCTCTCTGAGCTTTCCATTAATCATCGCCAGTATAATCTGGTCATCATAATAGTGCCCGAATTCCTCTGCCAGTGTCTTAAGCGTTATGGCTTCTGAAACGTTTACTTCTTTTTCCCTGCCATCTGGCAAAGCTATTGTCAAATTATATTCCTGCATCCTTTATCGCCCCCAGTATAGTATATGCAGATTCGTTATACTCTATCTCCCTTTCAATCTCAGAGATTCTTCTCTCTATGGACTCTGATTTAGGTCTCTTGTGCAAGCTGTCAAGTATCTCCAGAAGCTTTCTGTGCTGCTTTACCAGATACTTTCTAAGCACAGGATTGCCACACTTAAGCAGTATCGGGCCATACAGGTCACACACTGTAATGGCATCAGGCTTAAGCCTGTCCCATGCCTTGTTTTCCTCTGCTGGTACAGCTCTCATCATGGGATAATACTTGCCATCCTCATAAATCATATCCTCATCAACTATTGCATATCCATTATCTCTCAGGTATGCCCGTACTTTATGTACATCTGACTGTGGCTGGAGTACAAGCTCCTTTGCACTGTGGCACACAGCCTCCCCTTCTCTCAAAATATGAATAACCAATTCTCCTCCCATTCCAGCGATTAGAATTGATTCAGCTTCTCCAACTGCCAAAGCTTGTGTTCCGTCTGAAAGTCGGGTCTCTATCTTATCCTGCAGGTTACACATAGCTATGTGTTCTCTTGCTTTATCAAGAGGTCCCTTGTTTATATCCATGGCTATTGCACTCGGTATTCTATCCCTCTGTACAAGTGCAATCGGCACATATCCATGGTCAGTACCAATATCCGCAAGGATATTGCCCGATGTGACCATAGATGCGGCGGCCTTCATTCGTTTAGACAGTTTTATCATTTTACTCTAAGTAATCCTTCAACTTTCTGCTTCTGCTTGGATGACGAAGCTTTCTAAGTGCCTTTGCCTCAATCTGACGTATACGCTCTCTGGTTACGTTAAACTCTTTTCCTACTTCCTCAAGAGTACGGGCACGTCCATCCTCAAGTCCAAAACGAAGTGTAAGTACCTTCTGCTCTCTCTCTGTAAGTGTTCCAAGTACCTCCTCAAGCTGCTCCTTTAAGAGGGTAAATGCTGCTGCATCTGCTGGAACTGGTACGTTATCATCCTTGATGAAATCTCCAAGGTGTGAGTCCTCCTCCTCACCGATTGGAGTCTCAAGAGATACAGGCTCCTGGGAAATCTTTAAGATTTCACGCACTCTCTCAACAGGCATGCCCATCTCCTCTGCAATCTCCTCTGGTGATGGCTCTCTGCCAAGCTCCTGCAAGAGCTGTCTTGATACACGGATAAGCTTGTTGATAGTCTCTACCATATGAACTGGTATACGGATTGTCCTTGCCTGATCTGCAATAGCACGGGTGATAGCCTGACGAATCCACCATGTAGCATAGGTTGAGAACTTATATCCCTTACGGTAGTCAAACTTCTCAACTGCCTTGATAAGTCCCAGGTTTCCTTCCTGAATGAGGTCAAGAAATAACATTCCACGTCCTACATAACGCTTTGCGATACTTACAACCAGACGAAGGTTAGCCTCAGCAAGGCGCTTCTTGGCATCTGCACCTGCATCCACGTCCTTCTGGAGAGTCTTTATCTCTTCCTTTAAATCAGCGATTTCAGCCTCGTCCTCAGACTCCTCTATACGCTTCTTTAAAATAACGATTTTCTCCTGAGCCACATTGCCCTCTTCCATCTTCTGGGCAAGGTCAATCTCTTCCTCTGCACTTAAAAGTGGTACCTTACCAATCTCCTTTAAGTACATACGGACTGGATCCTCTACACTTACACCATCTGGAACAGAGAGGTCGATTTTTTCTACCTCAACCTCGTCCTCCTCATCAAGGATAATATCATCATCTGCATCATCCTCTGTCATCTTAAGGACGTCAATTCCGTTGTGCTCCAAATAGTCAAGCACAAGCTCAAACTTCTCTGCATCGAGATTTAAGTCCTTAAAATGGTCGCTGATTTCCTGATATTCAAGGATATTCTTTTTCTTTTTCCCAAGCTCAAGAAGTGCTGTAAGCTTCTCCTGGAATTTTGCCTTTGCCTCTTCTGTTTCTACTGCCTGCACGTTTTCTTCTTTTTTCTTTGCCATTTTTCTCTTTCCTTTGTTCTAGTATTTTTTCCCTAATTAATAGAAATATGCAATTTTTCAAGTTTCTCAAGCGAACGCTTGTCCTCAATCACCTTCATAAGCCCTGCCATATCGTTAGGGTCAAGGTGGTCAGACCTGTAATTTATACTGTTTTGCTTGATTCGTATTATGGTTTCCTTCAATGCCTTTTCCATTTCATTCTGTGTCTCCACCTCATGAATGGTCGCATTAAAAAGCGATGCAATCTCACGCTGCTCTTCCTCTCCAGCCTCCATACTGACTATCTGGGCTGGGTTTACAGCGCCATCGGTCTTAAACTGCTCAAAGACCTTTTCTGCTACCCTGTGATATAGCTCCTCGGTGAAATCATCGGGAGTAATCCATCCCTCTATTGCTTTAAAAAGCCTGGTATCCTCTATGAGCCATGTAAGGAGCAGCTTCTGCGACTGCTTCATGCCATCCTCTTTCTTTTTGTTCTCATTGATACCGCTCTTTAAAGGTGTGGGCGCCTTTACTATACCACCCTTTATAGCGAGGTTATTGACAAGCTTTTTAAGCTCATCAAAGGTAACAAAATACTTTTCTGCCACCGCCTGTATATAACTGTTTCGCTCAAGCTCCTCCGAAAATCCCAGAAGCTTTTTTGCCACTTCATTAAAAAATGCCGTCTTTGACGCCGGGTCATTCATATCATACTGCTCATTTAAAATGCGGACTTCAAATAAAAAGCTGTTTTCTGCTTCATCAATCCGCTTCTGATACTCATCAGCTCCCAGTGCTTTTATGAATTCATCAGGGTCCTTGTAAGGACGCATATTAATGACCTTTGTAGTTATCCCAACCTCTTTTAGAATCGGGATTGCACGAAGCGCAGCCTTGACACCCGCTCCATCACTGTCGTATGTAAGATAAACCTCTTTGGTATAGCGCTTAAGCAGATTGGCATGTCCACTTGTCAGTGCTGTGCCAAGAGATGCCACTGCATTGTCAAAGCCTGCCTGGTGAAGTGATATAACATCCATATATCCCTCACACAAAAGCAGCTGGTTTCTCCTGCTTGACCTGGCTATATTTAATCCATACAGATTACGACTCTTATCAAATATTTTGGTCTCTGGAGAGTTTAAGTATTTGGGTTCTCCATCCCCCATCACTCGTCCTCCAAAGCCTATCACCCTGTTATGTACATCCATAATAGGAAACATGGCTCTGTTCCAGAACTTATCATGTCCGCCTCTCACCTCATCAATGGTCACAAGACCTGATTTTTTAAGAATCTCGTCATCATAACCCTTTTTCCTGAGATAGCGGTACAAATCATCACTGTACTGGTCTGAATATCCGAGGCCAAACTTCTGCATGGTCTCATCATCCAGCTGTCTCTTTTTAAAATACTCATATGCCCTTGTACCCCTTGGGTTTCTAAGCAGGGCATAAAAATATTTTGCTGCCTCCTTGTTTATCTCAAGCAGCTTGCTTCTCTCATCAGCTTCCCTCTTCTGTGCATCGGAAAGCTCCTGCTTTGGAAGCTCTATTCCCACTCTGTCAGCGAGTGTCTGCATGGCTTCTCCAAAAGTGTAATTCTCATATTTCATCAGAAATGTAAATACATTTCCTCCTGCTCCGCATCCAAAGCAGTAGAACATCTGCTTGGATGGGGTGACAGAAAATGAACCCGTCTTTTCATTATGAAACGGACAGAGTCCAAAATATGAGCTGCCCTTTTTTTGAAGTCTGACATACCCGCCTATGACATCTACTATGTCATTTCTGGAACGAACCTCTTCTATCAATTCATC
>CAVKUD010000191.1:0-5557 GCA_963659315.1 Senegalimassilia sp.
AGGTGCATATGCTATTCACCAATCCGGTAAGTGGTACACGAATGAGAATATAGACCAGATGCTTATGGAGAGGCATCTTAACAAGAAGGCAAGGCGCAGCTCTCACAAAAATCATATGAAAGGACCGAAAAAGCGTACAGAAGAAGATGATGCACGTTTTGCACAGTCATTTGAAAAACTTATATTGATGGTGAAGTCAAAAGAAGATGCGTAATTTATCTGCTTTAAGTTTATGTTTTATACTGGGCAAATATTTTGCAATAAAAAAGCAGCCTCTCGTCCTTGCACATATCCAAACTCGTTTTGCAAAATAAAAAGGGTACTTGATTTCTCAAATACCCTAATAAGGGGGATGTAAGTGACTTTACTTTTGAAACATTTTCATTACAAATAGTAGTTAAATAAATCTTCATCCATAGCTTCTGCCCAAAGAAAACCATCATACCCTCGTTTTATATAATTTTGCAAGTCCCTCCATGTTTTTAAAATCAATACATCTCTTTGAAAGTTTATCTTCTGGCTTTTGGTATTTTAAATTATAAATAAATAAAGCTTTTTCATCGAGCTTTAATGTGTTAATTACTTTTAGTTCTTTATCTAATAAATCAATATATTTACTTTTGGCTTGTTGCGATTCAAAAGACCTATATGTTTCAATTTTCTTTTTCTCAAAATCATGAGTGTATTCTTTTGGAATAGGAAACATATAATTAAGATTAACAACTGCAATTAATCTGGTAGGATTATCTGGGTCATATAATTTATAAAAATCTTTCTGCTGTTTCATATTTTGATGACGTTTTTGAGGATGAGATACTTGAGTAACATAATACATATTATCTATCTCAAAAAGTACACCAAAGAATGGTTTGTATTTATTAGACCCATAATCTGTCATTGGTATTCGGTGTTCGACAGAACGCAAATAATCTAAATAATTCTCATCTACATTAATCCATTTCATCTTATGTCTCCTAAAATATAATAGGAGCTGTTTTCAGCTCCTATTAATACGATTTTTTACATGCTTCGTAACATCTATTAAAACAGTGTTTTTACAGGCTCTGTAACCTCTATTAATACGATTTTGTGGCTTCGTAACCTCTGAGAGAAACCATCACTGATTTCTTAACTATATTATACACAATTATAGGGAAAACGGTCATAGAAAATGTCACTAAAATAACCCGCAAAATTATACAAAATATCCAAATCTCATATTACAAAAAGTGCAAAAAAAGGCTATGTGGATGTAAGTAACAAGAAGTTGAAAAAATATGTCACTGTATTTTGTTGTGTATATATAAAGACTGTTAAATAAAAAAATCTCAAAAAATCCCTAAACGATTCCCCAAAAACACCTACTATAAAACTGTACCAGCAAAAAAAGCTATTGTAACATTCCGAAAAATAATCTAGTATATAACCAGACAAATTATTAGTCTTATTTTGCAAATTTCATATTAAGAACGAAACGAGGAGGATAAAAATGAAGAATTTAAAAAAGGTGGCAATATTAACACTTGCAGCAACAGTAATCGCAACAAGCTTTGCTCTGCCACAGACAGCAAAGGCAGAGACTGCAGATAATACGCCAATCTATAGACTCTACAATCCGGACAATGGAGAGCATTTGTATACAACCGATGCAAACGAGAGAGACACACTCTATGCATCATATGGATGGGGCTATGAGGGAGTAGCCTGGTACTCAGCAGACGAGGGTACACCAGTATACCGTCTCTACAACAATGTCCTCTGCAACCATCTGTATACTACAGACTTAAACGAGATTAGAGTGCTTACCTCCATGGATAACACAGCATGGACTGTAGACAACAGTGGTCAGCCACTTTTCTACTCAGCAGGAGATGTATCAATCTACAGAGTCTACAATGAGGGCTTAAATGGTATGCACCATCTGACAACAGACAGGAATGAGTATGATACACTGCCAACATACGGCTGGGCACAGGAGGGTGTGTCACTTAAGGCTGTAGCTGTGGGGGAGCCGATAACAACTGAATATTTTGAGGGCAGGGAAGAGAGAATCTTAGCAAAAATGCTGGCAGCAGGGGCTGACCCATATTTAGAAAAATACAAAGATGATGAATCTTATGTGGCTGGAACGATTTATCAAGTTATATGGATTATGTATAATTATGGCTATACAGAAGACCAGGCTATTGCAGTTATTGCAGATGACAATAATAAATTAGAATCTGGATATTACAAATTTGACCATGAAAATCTGGATATTGACCCTAACACAACTATGGACTGGTCAAGCTATGATATAGCACTTAATGGTCCATTTTACGGAACCAAAGGTCACACTGTTTGGGTTCATGAAATGTCAATGGCTTGGTATGAAACATGGGTTGAAGATTAGTAATTCTTTTACTCGAAGTTAAAATTTCATAATGTAAACTTTGAGCAGCTTAATTGTATTGAAATCGTGATTGAGTTGCTCATTTTTTATAATCACTATTTTGAAAGGAGGAATTTTATGGTGAAAAAACTTAGTGTGGCTAAGCTGGGAGGATGCCTGGCATTAACAGCTTTGGCAACACTGCTTATTGGAGCAAAACCTGTCAGTGCCTATGCGGCTGATTACACAAAAATTGACCCAACAAGAAATGCAAAGCTGACAGGATATGTAAACTATGCTGATGGCTATACCCCACGGACAGAGGGCAGGGTACATGCTGACAGGGGAAACCTTGAGTGGTCAGATGATTTATGGATGTCTGGCTTATGCCTAAATCTGGATGATGGTGGTTATGGTGGTGGTATAGAGTATTCGCTTCATACCCATAACTATGCATGGACCAGAACCGCTAAAAGTGGGGAATATATTAACAGCCAGTTGGAAAACAGCAGTAAACGTCTTGGCAGCCATGCATGGACTGAAGCAGTTACATGTCAGCTTTATAATGGTGTCAGCAACTATTACTACATTGACTATTATGCAACTCCTACAAGATGTACAAAGGAATATCTTGAGATGTGGTCTGAAGTTAAGGGAGAAACTTTGGAAAAACAATGGTATAAGGGAGCATCTCACCAAAATGAAAAACAAACGCCAGGTAAAGTAATGAGTGAAGACACTGCTGACATGACAGACTGGAACGGTCAAAACTGGGTAGGAACAACTGGTATGGGAATGCCTTTAACTGGATTCTCCTGTGAGCTTAAACGTAGAACTGGAACCCTTGAAGTCAACCCAAATGGTGGTACATGGGATGGCAAAACAGACAGTTCCCAGATTACCTACGATACAGACAGCAGTCTGACTATCAATAATCCTACAAGGACAGGTTATACATTTACAGGCTGGACTCTTACTTTTACCAGTGCAGGCGGTGCAGATGATACCAATAACTATCAGGCACCAGCATCCAGTGACTACCCACACGTTGGAGCAACAGTATACACAGCCAGTCAGGGAAGCGGCGTATCAGTCGGAAAAGACTTAAATAGCTCCAAGGCACTTTATGTAGGAAATATGAAGAACATTGCTCTTACAGCAAACTGGAAAAAGAACTCTTTCAAACAGACCGTCAAAGTCCGTTACCAGAACTCAGATGGCAGCTGGGGAGACTACAGCACAGTAATTGACAAGGACTATGACAGTGGAGCAACAGTTTCATGGAGCAGAAATCAGGATGCTACATATGAAGCTGCATCCATTTCGTATACTGTTTCAAAAGCTGATACAAAATATGTCAGTGTAAACAGGCGTAAATATCACCAGACCTTAAACGTCAAATGGCAGAAATCAGATGGCACATGGACGGATGCCACCAAAAAGATTGATAGTGACTATTACTATGGTGCAAAAGTAGGTGCATGGAGTCAGCCAGACAATGCAGAGTACAAAGGTGCTTCAAGCAGTTCGTATACAGTATCAAAAGCTGAGACAAAAGACCTGTACATATACCGCAAGCAATACACCCAGATAGTAAATGTAAAATATCAGGACAGCAGTGGCAACTGGGGCAGTGCAAAGCAGGAATACAAAAACAATCATTACTATGGCTCAACATTTTCATGGTCAAAGGATGATGATTCTGCAAGGTACGAAAAGGTCTCAACCTCATACACCGTAACAGGCGACAAGACCACAACCCTTGAAAGAAAGCGAAAGAAATACACCCAGACGATTTACTACTATCTGGATGTGGCAAGTGGTTCATACAACAGTCCAAAATACACAGCCACCAAGACCGCAACAAACAATGCAAAGACATGGGATATATTCTATGAAGCAGCGTTTAATGCAAAAGCGCAGTGTGCAGCATGGGGCAATGTGACAGGCTATCACTGGGACCGCATTAATTCAGAAAGCTGGGTGGTAAAGAGTGCTGCATCAACAAACTCTTACTACAGACCGAACAAGTACAGGCTGAATGTCAATGTAAACGGAGGCAATGGAACAAATGGCAATTTCGATATGGAATATGGCACGTCCATTGACTTAGGTACACCAACCAGACCAGGATGGAAATTTATGGGCTGGACGATAGAAAGTAACAATTCAACAAATTCAAAGTTGTCAGGTAAACAGTTTGTAATGGGCTATAACAACTCATACAAATATCAGAACTATATGACGGAGGCATCCGTAAAGATTATTGCTAACTGGCAGGATGTAACATCACCAATCGCCAGTGATACCATTCTAAAAGCAACAAATCCCGCAAAGACAACAGTATATGCAACTGTGACAGGAAGCAGTCCTGTGGCAGAGACACCATGGGTGAACAATAATGTACTGCTTACTTTCAGTTCCAAAGATAATGAGACAGGACTGAGTGAGCTTACAGTTTTGTAATTGCTATTTATAATTTCTAAAACAACTATTATAAAGAAAAAGAGTGTGCTATAATAAAGGCGAAAATATGAAGGAAAAGAGATAATTAATGGTATGAGAAATACACATGAAGTGCCATAGATTAAATTTGAAATAAGCTGTGTAATATCAGAAATTAGAAGAAGTGTATGTTTATGTAAAAAAATAGTGAGTTTTATAAAAAAATAAATTTATGGCTTACTATGCTAATGTAAAGTAAAACAGTTCTAAATTTTAAACGATAGATAGTAATTTATTATTTAAATGTAGAATATAAGATAAAAATATCATGGAGGGTTTTATGAAGGAATTGATTAAAAATGCAGATGTAGGAAGAGTAGCTTATAATTCAGATTTATTTTGTTGGACATGTGAAAATAAGGGTAAAATATTTGTCCCTATTCAAGAAGACTATGATAAATTTGAAAGACTATTTGATGTATATGATACATTAGGTTCATTTTCGCATGATGAATGTGTTGAATATGCATTAAGAGAATGTCGGTATAACACTTTCTATTGTCCTAAGTGTGAAAAAGGCTTAAAATATAAAAATAAATATCAGAGATACGAAGAGAATTAAATAATATCCAACAAAAGAGGATAGCCCCAGCTATCCTCTCCTATATATAATATAATTCCTCTCCTCAAGTATCTCAACAGCCCTCTCCATAGCCACAGAATCATAAAACTCAATCCTCA
>CAVKUD010000192.1:0-5541 GCA_963659315.1 Senegalimassilia sp.
CATTTTGTCATAATTATCCTGAACCAGTTTTCATTACGAAGAATGGAAAAGGCGACCTTGCCGTTATGAGCATTGAAGCCTATGAAGAGCTGACCAGCCGCTTTGAACTTTACAGCCAGATTAAGGAAGGAATGGACGATATTACATCAGGCAGCACCAGACCATTTTCTCAGGCTATGGCTGATATAAGGAGCCGACGCAGCCGATGAATTATCAGGTTCATATCACTTCCAGTGCGGAGCATGATATTATACGGGCTGCCGATTACATCGAATTTACTCTCAAAAATCCTGATGCCGCAGACAATCTGTTAGATTCTATAACCGAACAGATAGGCTCGTTAGCTATCATGCCGCAAAAATTCACTCTTGTAGATGACCCTGTACTGGCAAGCTGGGGCATTCGTTTTGTAATAATAAATAATTACCTCGCCTTTTATACCATTGATGAAGAGAGGCAGATTGTAATTGTTGTCCGCTTTCTCTACCAGAAAAGTAACTGGACTTCCATTCTTCAACAAGGATTTTCACTTATTTAAGGAATCTGTTTGGGCAGGTTCCTTTTATTTTTATATCCAGCTGTAGTCTCCACCAGTTACTGCAAGAGATAGGAGCGTATCCATTTTCTCAACCTCCTCAGCCCCTCGAATCATCTGGATGAGCTTAGCTGACTCAACTACTTTTGGCATTTCCTCATCTGGTCCAATCTCCATATCTGGCTCCTCGCCACAGTATGGGCAGACAATTGAAGGAGCAATTTTTAAATCAAGGAATCTGTTGCCACACTCCTTACATTCGTAATAACCGCACTGGTCGGTGTCATCTGGTACATAGTACATTTATTCTCTCTCCTTTGCATTGCTTTATCGGCTGTTTTTATTCTATAATTTCCTGCTGTGAATTTCTTTGGCATACGGCTATCAGCCTGCTGTCCTTGCCCACTCTTCTATCGAGGCGATAAAACGCTCTCCGTACTTGGCATATTTATTCTCACCCACACCAGAAACCTCCATCATTTCATCCTTATTGGCAGGAGCCTTAACTGCCATATCAATCAGGGTCTTGTCGCTGAAAACAATATATGGCGGCATACCCTCCTCACGGGCGATTTGAAGGCGAAGCTCCCTGAGCTTTTCAAATAGCTTAAGCTGGGCAGGAGCAAGGGACTCTTTTGTGTTAACTGTTGTTGCTTTTGCCTTCTTAGTGTTTGCCTTCTTAAGCTTTGCAGCCTTTTCTTTTGCCTTTGCCGCTTTGGTCGGAAGCTTATCCTCATCGGTAATTCTGACAAGCACTTTTGCCTCGGGATTTTTAAGGGCACTGATGTCACCAAGCTTCACCACCTGATAGTCTCCGACCCTGAGATAACCCTCAAGCACAAGCTGGTCAATAAGACGTCTCAGTAATTTCTTATTAGAGTCAGCCAGAACACCATATGACTTGTAATGTACAGCTCCGACCTCCTCAAGCCTTGCTGTCTTTGCCCCGGAAACTGTATCAATAATAATAGTTTTCCCATATCTGCCTCTGGCCTCATAGACACAATTTATGAGTTTTTTCGCCTCCTCCGTCATGTCTATAGTCTCAAATTCGTGCAGGCAGTTGCCACAGTTTTCACAAGGTTTATCTGGATTTTCACCGAAATATTGCAGTATATAATTGCGCAGGCACTCTGTGGTATAGCAGTATCCCTCCATCGCCTGAAGGCGCTTTGCATCCCGCCTCCTAATTGTCTCCCGGTCTGCAAAATCAAGGTCTGGCATCTCCTTATGCTCCAGCAAAAGTCTGTTGATTACAATATCCTGGGGCGAAAACAAGAGTATACACTTTGAATCCAGACCGTCTCTTCCAGCTCTGCCTGCCTCCTGATAGTAGTTTTCCATGCTCTGAGGCATGTTGTAGTGGATGACAAACCTGACATTTGACTTGTCAATTCCCATTCCAAAAGCATTTGTGGCAACAACTATGCTCACATAGTCGAATACAAAATCATCCTGCATCTGTTTCCTGTCTGCTGCACTCATTCCTGCATGGTATTTGGCAACAGACAAACCCTTTTCCTTTAAAAGCTCATAGACACTGTCTACATTTTTCCTCGTAGCACAGTAAATGATACCGCTCTCCCCCGGATGCTCTGCAATATAATCCAGTATGTACTGTTCCTTGCTGTCTGGTTTATCCACCTGAAAAAACAAGTTTTCCCTGTCAAAGCCAGTTACCATAGTGTAAGGATTGTCCAGTCCCAGAGTGCTGACAATGTCATCCCGCACCGTCTCAGTAGCTGTGGCTGTAAAGGCACTTATAATCGGACGTTTTTCCAGCAAGTCTACAAACTCCACAATCTTTGTGTAGCTCGGTCTGAAATCCTGTCCCCACTGGGAGATACAGTGAGCCTCATCCACCGTAATCATGGAAATCTCAATATCTCTGGCAAGGTCGATAAAACCCTCTGTGGTCAGACGCTCCGGCGCTACATATATTATCTTGTACAAGCCCATTCTGGCTGCGCTCACGGTCTCAAAAAATGCACTATCTGACAAAGAACTGTTGATAAATGCTGCGGAAATCCCAGCTTCATTTAGCGCCTTGACCTGATCCTGCATGAGGGAAATCAGCGGTGAAATAACAAGGGTAATCCCTGGTAAAAGCATGGCTGGAATCTGGTAACACAGGGATTTGCCTGCACCTGTTGGCATGACGGCAAAAGCGTCTCTGCCTGATAGGATGCTGTCGATTATGGCTTTTTGTCCTGGGCGGAATGAGGGGTAGCCGAAGAGGTCTTTTAGGGCTTCTTCGGGGGTGGTGTAGGTTTTTGTGGGTGGTGTGTGGGTCATGTGGCTATCTCTACTTTCTTTCCTGCAAAGGCAATTCCGTATTTTGCAATATCCTGAATGCCTCTGTCTTTTAAATCTGTGTCATAGTGTTTTGAATCAATTTGTCGCAAAGCAGTCTCTGCTGCTTCTGATAATGAGACCTCTTTTTTTACTGCCTTAAACTCCATAATTATTCCCGGAAGAGAATGAAGCTTAGGCTCTAATACAAGGTCAAACCTTCCCTCTCCAGTTTCTCTGTTTGAGCGGATATAGTATCTGGAAGACATGCCAGCGGCAAGTCCCAGCATCATACCATGATAAAATCCCTCTGTTGCTCCGTCAAAACAACTGATGCATGTAACCATATATTTACGAAGGTACTCCTTAAGTTTTCGTCCATCATTTAAATAAAGCGCCTTCTCAAGTCCAGCCATCACATTGACATCCACAGTATCACGCAGCCATGAAAGTACCTCCGTATTATACACCCGCTGAATCTCCTTATTAGGAAGCGCCAGTTCCATAAAAGTACCAAACTCTGTTTCCACTGCACTGCTTACTGGTTTTAAATAGCCAGCAATTAAAAGGAAACTAAAAATAGTATCTGTTCCATCAGTAATTCTCGGATAAATCACATCCATATTTAGCGATGCCTGTACAGTCTTTCCCTGCATAAGTGAAAACAGATTTTCAGCTATATCAGGAGTTAATGAACGCATTATTTCATGGATAACTTCATTGTCACTGGTATTTGTCCAGTATGGTCTTGCCTGGCAATTATTGTAAAAATAATTTGCTACAGACCATGGATTATAAATTTCTGTATCTCCAAAACGATATCCGTCATACCATTTGCGCAACTCGTCCAGCTTATCCAGCTTTCCATAATATTCAGCCATTTCAGTGACCTCATCCTCTGTAAATCCAAAATACTGACTATATTTTTCATCCAAAACAGAATTTACAATCGGATTATTAAGCCCACTGAAGAGGTTTTCCTTTGAAACACGCAAAATACCCGTGAGGGCTCCAAATGCAAGTGCAGGATTGTCCTTAAGACCTCCAGACATAAAGTTTCTCATAAAGGTTATAACTTCATTATAGAAGCCTCTGGAATGCCCTTGCTGAATCGGTGTATCATATTCATCAATTAAGACAATAACCTTTGACTTATGATGCTTTTCAAGCATACGGCATAAATTGAGAAGTGCTCTTGTATACTCTACTTCATTCAGACTATCATCCTGCATCCTAGCCAGATAATCCTGTTCTACTGGATTTAAGCTGGAGCTGGTATATAATTCACTGTGTCTCATATATTCATCACGAATGACATTTTTAACCGCCTCGAAAGTGCTTGACCATTCTGCGAATTTAGCATCCTTAAATGTAATCGAAATAACAGGAAATGCACCTTGTAGCTTCTGATATTTCTCACCACAAGCCCAGATTTTTTTATCTTTGAAATAGGCAGAAGTGTCCTCATCTGACTTCTCAAAATAACTCTTGAGCATGTCAATAGCCAAGGTTTTGCCAAATCTTCTCGGTCTTGTAAATAAAATCACAGGAACATTATCATCAATCAAATCACGGATTAGGAGGGTTTTATCAACATAGTAGCTGTGTTTGACCACGTCCACATATGATGTATTCCCAACTGCGCAGGAAAGTATTTCATTATTTGTATTTACAGTATTTTTTCCACTATAAGCAAGGACTGCATCCTTTGGTATCTTCCAGTTGCGTCCTTCTTTTATTGCTCCTGTAAAAACCTGTTGATTACACAGTCCTACCACTCTTCGTACTGATAAATCCAGGATTTGAGCTGCTTCTTTTGTTGATATGAATTTATTTTCGGTCATATCGGCACTTCCTTTCGGAAATAGTATAGTTCTTTTCGGAAATCAGAGCAAGATATTTCCGAAAAGATAGCTGATAAATTATAATATTATTTATATTTCCCCAAAAAACTCCCTAATTTTTCCCCGATAAACCTCATAATCCATCAAATTCCCTCTGACGCTACTCTCCCCAACCTCATTACTGGATATGGCAAGAAAATCCTCCTCCCTCACCAGACTGTCATTTTCGCATATTATCCGCTTTGTTATTTCAAGACCTGTATTTCCAACTATTATATATTTATTCTTTACAGCCTCAAGCTGTTCAAATTCCTCGTCCCTAAAAGCCCCCTGTGCTCTTTCACTAAAGGCAAAAAAATTTGAACACGGCAGACCACCATAAATCGGTATTACAGAAATAACCATATCAGCATCCAGTATTTTCCTGTAAGCCCTGTAAATCTCATCATCCTTATACACACAATGATTACCAAAACATTCATAATTACATTTTCCACATGTATTTACAGAAAAGGCAGAAAAATCAATCAAATCGTATTCGTGCTTTTCACCCGATATAATTTCTTCTATATACTCTGAAATATGATGGCAGTTTCCATTTTTTCTTGAGCTGTAGTTAATCACACTTATCCTCATCACGAACCCTCCAATATACATATAGTATAAGAATAATATATACTGCAAGCAAGCTTCATCTGCTATTTTAGCTTTGTGCATGGCAACTTCTCTGAATGTTTGCTAACAATGCAGAAAACCTGCCACCAACCGAACCTGCCACTGGCAGCTTCTCTGGATGCATGGCAACTAGCAACCTTTCCTGCATACTTTGGCATAAAAACAGACATCAAATTCCTGTCTGAATTCGATGCC
>CAVKUD010000193.1:0-5533 GCA_963659315.1 Senegalimassilia sp.
AGCTGGGAGATGCAGCCTGCTATCCACAGATGGATGCGTTTAATGTAAAAAAATAATAGTTGTCCTATAATCATAAGGCTTCAGACTTTGTTGGTCTGGAGCCTTTTTATATGTATATGTATTAATATTCCATTTCATACTATTAAGAAATCATTAACTTCTTTAAAAATCTCTCCTTTGATGTTACAATCTATACTGTAATTTATGGAACAAGGAGAAAGAAAAATGATAACTACCAAAAAAGCCATAGGCGGCTCATTCGGAGCAATCTGTGCGTTAATTATAGCCCAGCTCTTAGCCCAGCTGCTTGCAAGCCTGTTGGTTTTAATTAAAATACCAACTGGCATATGCAACATAGTCGCAGGAATTTTATACCTGACAATAGCCTTTATTCTAATCAAAGCATTGACAGAGAAAATACTAAAGCTTGACTTAATAAAACTGGGAATGCCTGAATTTTCAGTCAGGGCAGAATGGATTTTAACTGCAATAATATTGCCAGTTGCAGTGACATCTGTATACATAATCGGATTTGAGGGAGCTTTTGTCTCATCAAATATGACAGGAAACCAGATTTTTGATACTTTAAGTGCCGGCATCTTTTTCACAGGAATTGCAGCAGGCTTTGTGGAAGAAATGGTATTCAGAGGTGTGATTTTAAATTTGATTAAGGAGAGGTGGAACACTGTGGCGGCAATTTTAGTACCGTCAATTATATTTGGCTGTCTGCATGTGCTTGGAATGGATTTTACAATCAAAAGCTCTCTGCTTGTCATAGCTGCCGGCAGTCTGGTCGGTATTATGTTTTCGCTTATTGCCCTGCGGAGCGGTTCGGTATGGAACAGTGCAGTTGTCCATGCTATCTGGAATATAGTGATAATCGGCGGAGACCTGACCATTGCGGATAAAGTGGACGAGTATTCTGTCATGACCTATGTCTTATCCAACAAATCTTTTGCTGTGACAGGTGGGGAGTTTGGAATTGAGTCATCTCTTGTCGCACTGATTGGGTATGCAGTTGTATCTATAATTATTTTAATTAGTTGGAAAAAGCACAAAGGCTAGGCATTCATATTTTAGGGCAGATGTGCTATAATTCTCTAATGTATAATTTAGTCAGGAATACAGCATCCTGCAATTTTATAAAGAAAGAAGACAGTGATATGAAAATTACAATTGCAAGACAATGTGCCAGTGGCGGACATCAGGCTGCAGACCTTCTGGCAGAGAAGCTGGGCTTGGAGATATTTGACAAGAAGAGATTTGTGGAGGAAGCAAAAAAGAGAAATGTATATGATGAGAATGCAAATTTTCTGAACGAGAAGCCGATTGACAGCTTCCTTTACAGCATTGCAATGAGTTATGGCACCAGAAATCCAAGGGACAGATACATTGATTTTGTGAGAGAAGTAACTGAGCAGGAAAACTGCATAATCATTGGAAGATGCGCAAATCGCATATACAAGGGCGACAAGGACTGCCTATCTGTATTTTTGCACGCAGACAAGGAAGTCAGATGCAAGCGCCTGCAGGAGCGAAAGCAGATATCAGAGAAGGAAGCCTTAAAGGAAATCGAAGAGGTGGACGGAAAACGTGCTGCCTTTCAGGAACAATGTACATCTTCCCAGTGGGGTGATGGCAAGGAATACGACCTCTGCATTGACACTGGCAAAATCGGAATTGAGAAGGCTGTGGAATTGATTCTGCAATACGCCAGAAGTCTTGACTAATTATTCATAAAGGTATATACTGAGAAAAATTATTTGAAAATAAAAGGAGAGGAACATTGAGTAGTAGATAGTTTAATTTGGAAAAACACATAGTATTTTAAGAACTGTATGGCAGAGAATGCTGGTGGCAGGGCTTTTTGTTACCATGCATCCGTAGAGACTACCAGTGGCATGTTCTGTAGGTGTTGCACAGATTAGATTATCGTAAATATGTTCCTTTTTTATACCAAAGTATACAAGAGAAGCTGCCAGTGGCAGGTTTTATGTATCATTCATAAACATTTGCACTGCAATGTAACCAGATAGGCTTCTGGTGAAGGTGTGGTAGGTTTATGATATAAAAGTATAAAGGTTTATTATGAGAGTCTATTTTGTGTACACAAAACAGGCTCTTTTTTGTTGTCATAAAGCCAGAGAAGCTGCCAGTGGCAGGTTATCTAGTGGCGGGGCGGTTGGCTGCCACTCATCAAAACTACCAGCATAAGTTTCGTTACTATGTGTAAAAGCTGGATGACATGTTTAGTAAAAGATATAAGGAGGTATGGCATATGTTACAGATAAAGAACTTAAGACTCACCCACAAAAAGGATTTAAGAACAATCCTTGATAATTTTAACCTGGTATTAAACGACGGTGATAAGGCGGTAATAATCGGCGAGGAGGGAAACGGCAAGTCCACCCTTATCAAGTGGATATACAATCCTGCTCTTATAGAGGATTATATCGAAGTAGAAGGAGAGCGGATAATCGGAAACGAGAGACTTGGCTATCTCCCACAGGAGCTGCCAGCGGAGGATAAACAGAAAACTGTATATGAATATTTTACTGAAAAAGAACAGTTCTGGGATAAGACACCCAAGGATTTGGCACAGCTTGCAGCAAAGTTTGGGGCGCAGAGTGATTTCTTCTACAGCGACCAGATAATAGGCAGCCTGTCAGGCGGGGAAAAGGTAAAGCTTCAGTTGATGAGGCTTCTGATAGAGGATGTGTCAGTCCTATTGCTTGATGAGCCGTCAAATGACATAGATATAGCAAGCCTTGAGCTTTTAGAGCAGCTTATAAAGGACTGGGAGCACATCGTTCTCTTTGTCTCCCATGATGAGACCCTGATTGAGCGCACTGCAAATATGGTAATTCACATCGAGCAGATAAAGCGCAAGACTGAGTCCAGATATACAGTGGCAAAGCTGCCTTATACGAGATATATGGAGGAGCGGTACAAGAGCTTTGAGCATCAGAAGCAGATGGCGGTAAGTGACAGGAGAGAAAAGAAGCTGCGTGACGAAAAATACATGAGAGTTATGCAGAGCGTTGACCATGCCCTGTCTGCCTGTTCCAGACAGGCACCGTCTGTTGCCAAGAACCTGAAGGATAAAATGCACACAGTAAAGGCTATGGGCAGGCGGTTTGAAAAAGAGGATGAGAAGATGACCCAGATGCCAGACCAGGAGGAGGCTATCTTCTTTAAGCTTGGAGACGATAAGTCCCAGGTGCCGGCTGGCAAAACTGTCATAGAGTATGAACTTTCGGAGCTTACCACACCTAATGGTGGGAGATGCCTTGCAAGGGATATTAAGCTTAAAATCAGAGGCTCAGAAAAAGTCTGTATTGTGGGTGCAAACGGAGCAGGGAAAACCACTCTCCTTAGAAAAATCGCAGATGAGCTTTTGAATCGGACTGATATAAGGGCAGAATACATGCCACAAAATTATGAGGACATGCTTGACCTTGACCTGACACCTGTTGACTTTTTAAACAAGTCAGGAGACAAGGAGGAGGCTACCAGAATCAGAACTTATCTGGGCTCCTTAAAGTACACTCCAGATGAGATGGAGCACCCTATACGAGAGCTGTCAGGCGGACAGAAGGCAAAGGTTCTCCTGCTTAAAATGAGCTTAAGCGGAGCCAATGTCCTGATACTGGATGAACCCACCAGAAACTTTTCACCCCTGTCTGGTCCTGTAATCAGAAAAATGATAAAAGACTTTAAGGGAGCGGTTATAAGCATCTCACATGATAGAAAATATATTGATGAAGTGTGCGATACTAGATACGAGCTTAATGCAAATGGGCTAAAAAAACTTGACAATATTATGTAACAGTGTTATGGTAACACTGTTACATAAAGGAGATACAAATGAGACAGGAAAAAGTGGGTGTCACACAAATCCTTTTGGATAGTGCCAAGGCAGAATTTTTACAATATGGTTTTCACGATGCCAGCCTAAGGCACATATCCGCAGCAAGCGGTGTCAGCACAAACTCGATTTATACGAGGTTTGGGGACAAGGCAGGACTGTTTTCCGCTGTGGTTTCACAGGCGGCAGACGGGCTTATGGACTTGTACCTGAGCAGCATAAGCGAGGCTGACAAATGTGACAATGTGGATTCGGCGTCAAATGTGGGAGATGAGGGCACGAATCAGGTGCTTGAGTACATTTATCAGTATCTGGATGAGTTTTACCTGATATTCTGTCATTCCCAGGGCACCAGGTATGAGACCTACTTTGACCAGCTCACAGAGATAGAGGAGAACTATTACAGGAAATTTCTGGCACAGTATATTGATGGTGGAGAAAAGGTAGATGATTTTTTCATACATGTCTACTGCCGCATGGGCTGGCAGTATATATATGAGCTGGTGACTCATAAGAAGTCTTATGAGGAAGCCTGTAAATTTATGGAGACTGTGAGAAAAATCCGTCATGCAGGCTGGAAGGAGATAGTGAGGCAGATTACCTAAAAGGTAATCTGCTTTAAAAATAGATTTAGGTTAGACTACGCTAACTTAAATTAGTTATAAAAAAGGAGGACACGTTGTGAAGGAAAAAAAACAAAGTTCATTGTCAAGACTGCTTGAAATAGCTGGAAGCTACAAATATCTGGCATATGTTTCATGCGTTCTGGCAGCAGTCAGTGCCTGGGTTGCACTGATACCATTTTATGATATCTGGCGTATCATAAAAGAAATACTTGAGGTAAGACCTCATTTTGAGGAGGCTGTACATATTAAGGATTACGGCTGGCAGGCGGTAGGCTTTTCGCTCCTTGCCATGCTGATATACATAGCAGCCCTTATGTGCTCTCATATGGTGGCCTTTCGTGTGCAGGCAAATCTGAGAAGCAGGATGATGGATCATATCATGAAGCTGCCCCTTGGATACGTTGAGGTGCAGGGCACTGGTAAGCTCAGAAAGGTGGTTATGGATTCCAGTGCAGCCACAGAGACTTTTCTGGCACACAATATGCCGGATAAGGTAGTTTCAAAGGCTACACCTCTAGGCTTAATCATTATGATGTTTGTGTTTGACTGGAGACTTGGACTTATCAGCTTAATTCCAGCTCTTATAGCATTTGCCCTTATGGGAACATCCATGATGGGACCAAAGCTTGCAGAGGATATGAAGCAGTACCAGAACGCACTGGAAACCATGTCAGCAGAGGCTGTGGAGTATGTGCGTGGAATCCCGGTTGTAAAGACCTTTGGGCAGAGTGTTTTCTCATTCAAGAGATTTAAGAAGTCAATTGATGATTATGAGAAGTGGACTTTAAGCTACACCAAAAAGATGATGAAGCCTATGGTTGGCTTTACCACAGCAGCAAACGGAGTCTTTGTAGTGCTCATTATTGCAGCATATATTTTTACAGGAAAGGGGATTACAGATGAGTTTGTCTTAAATATTATTTTTTATATCCTGATTACCTCTATCCTGACTGTCACCCTCATGAAGCTTGCCTATGCTGGCGAGGCACAGATGATGGTTGATGATTCCTTAAACAGGATGGATGAAATCTTAAATGCA
>CAVKUD010000194.1:0-5502 GCA_963659315.1 Senegalimassilia sp.
GGGGAATGGAATCTGAAACTACGGATATGACGGTAAAGGTTCATATTAACAGACTCCGCAAACGGTTTGAAGATTATCCTGAATTTGAGATCATCGCTGTTCGTGGTGTCGGTTATAAGGCGGTGATACATAATGGATAAAAAAAGAGTTGTCAAAAGACTGCAATTAACGCTGCTTTTTACGGTGATTGTTTTTATCATTATGCTTGTAACTATGTTGCTTGCTTTTACTGTTTTTTTCATTTTACAACGGTATGGTATTACACAACCAAGCGGTCATTGGTGGGAGCCGATATTGATTTTCTCACTTATCAGCCTTATAATCGGCTGCATACTTTCAATCATCTTCAGTAAAAAACCTTTAGAGCCTATTCGCAAAGTCATAGATGCGTCTAAAAGCATTGCGAGTGGCGACTATTCCGTTCGTATTAACTTAAAAGGTTCAGGAGAACTCAAAGAACTGAACGATAGCTTTAATAGTATGGCAAAAGAACTTGGAAGCGTAGAGATGCTACGAAGTGATTTCGTAAACAACTTCTCTCATGAGTTCAAAACGCCTATCGTTTCTATTCGTGGTTTTGCAAAAATGTTAAAGCGTGATGATTTGACCGATGAAGAACGGATAGAATATCTTGATATTATTATTTCCGAATCGGAACGCTTGACGGAGTTATCTACTAATATACTGAACCTCACAAGAATTGAGCAACAAACTATACTGACGGGCAAAAAGAAATTCAATGTTAGCGAACAGATCCGCCTTGTCATTTCGATGCTCGATACTAAATGGAAGAACAAACAAGTTTCCATTTCTCTTGATGCTCCCGAACTGTTTATTGTAGGTAATGAAAGTATGCTCCAACAGGTATGGCTTAACCTACTCGACAACGCTATTAAGTTTTCGGACAAGCAAGGGCAGGTTGTCATTACAGCAAGGAGACACGATAACAATTATGTTTTCACTTTCACAAACTATGGTATTTCGGTTTCGGATGATGATATATCCCATATCTTTGATAAGTTTTATCAAGGGGATAAGTCCCACGCTGAAAAAGGCAACGGTTTAGGTCTTGCGATTGCAGACAAAATCATAAAACTGCACGGCGGTACTGTTGAATTAGAAAAATCTGATGAAAAGAAAACAACCTTTATTGTTCGTATTCCAATTAAATAAACTATCCAAAATGTAAGGCATCGCATTTATGCGATGCCTTTGCTGTTTTATTCGGTTTTCATACCTTGTAATAATTCTTGAACTGTCTGATGGGTAGTGGCTTTTTCAATATCCACTTCTGTACTGGTCAACCTTTTTTGCAACACTTTGTTCGATAAATACCTACCTGTAACGAGCCTCCATTGATGTTACATTATAAAAGCTGCTTTTGAAAGTGTTATAAAATCTTTCCATGGGAGCATTATCATAAGGACAGCCAGCCTTACTCATGCTTTGCCTCCTTTTTGTAGTTGTAATAACAATTAGGGCTGATTTCAAATTTATGGCACAGCCATCTTAAACCAAATATATTTTTATTATCATCGATAAATCGATATACCACTAATCGATTTCCTTTGCATCATTAGATTCTGCGGTTGTGTTGGTGGTATAGAGGCATTCTCCCTTGTATTCGTTAACCCATTTGCTAACTGAACTTTTGGCAACATTAAATTCAACAGCCAGCTGTGGTATTGATTTGTCGCCTGCCATATAGGCTTTAACTTCTTCAAGTCTTTTGTATACCGTTGATTGGAAAACCAGAGACTCCGAAATTAGTCGAGTTCTCGCTGACATGGTAATTTAGAAAAAGGGTGGAGAATACAATGATGTACTCTTCACCCTTTTTATATCTTTTTCCATTGCAATATTAATTAGTTATACCAAGGCTATCATTTACACCTAACGACTCATCTTTGATAAGTTCATACATGCACTGGGCGATTCCAGCTCTTTCAATATCCTTGTGTGCAGGCTGTTCTCCTTCTCTGGTCAGGAAATACTTTGTATTATCACCATTCTTAATGCCTGGGCAGCGAAGAAGTGTTGTAACCGCCTTGCTTGCAGCAATGGTATCGGCTGCCTCGATATATTCAGGTCTCTGCTTTGCAAGCATATTGAGCATGATTCCTCTGGCACCCTTGATTTCATGGTGGATTCCCATACCAGTAATCCAGATGATTCGTTTTACGGATGTCTTTTCAAGTGCAGCTACGATATTTTTTGCCATGGTGAGCACATCGCCCTCCAGTGAGCAGAGCAGAATTTCCTGTCCGTCCATTGCCTTTGCCACATCATCTGCGTTCATGGCATCGCCCTGTATTACATTTACTCCTGTGATGTCCATATCGCCAAATTTTTCAGAATTTCTGACGAATACGGATAACTCGATGTCCTTTTCTGATTTCATTTTCTGTGTAATATATCTTCCTGTATGCCCTGTGGCTCCAAAAACAACAACTTTTTTCATTTTGAATTCCTTTCCATTTGATTAATTTGATTTATTTGCTATACTAACCATAATCCCCTCGGGTTACACGAGGGCAAGGAATTTTGGTGAATTTATTGTTTTTTAATATTTTAATGGGAGGATTGGAAATATGGATTACACGATAAAAGATATGTGTCAGAAACTAGACATGACTGTTCACACTGTCAGACATTACTGCGACATGGGATTGGTTCCCAATTTGCGCCATGACAAAAATGGAAACCGCATATTTGATGATGAATCCTTAAACTGGCTGCAGGCTGCAAAATTCCTGCGTGCCAGCGGACTTTCCATCCCTGAAATCCGCCATTATTTTGACCTGTGCCAGATGGGGAAATCCACAATCAGGGAGAGAACGGATATTTTGATAAAGTTAAAAGCTAAATCTGAAAAAGAGCTGGCAGAACTGCAGGAGCATGTGGATTGCCTCTCTGATAGAATCGCTCACTGCAAGCAGGTCATTGAGATGGATGGGGAGGATGACTGCAATCCGCTAAACTGGTGATGGGCAGTCAGTGCATATTTACCCTATCACCCAGCTAACCATCTGCACCATCACACCGATAATAAGAGCTATTGGCAGTCCAATCACCATACCCTTTAAACTTCCAATAAAGTGAAACTTATAATCCTTGTAGGAATCCGTCAAATCCTCTGTCCCAGGAATAATCAGCTTTTTGCTGTGGCATACCCATATCCAGTCAATGACAAAGCAGTCATACCAGTCCACAATCGTCCAGATGAGATAGGAAATCAGAAATCCCTGCAGGAAATTCTGGGCATGATTGACAAAGAAAAGTGCCAGTGCCATTACTAAGGTAATGAAAACGGCAGCTGCAAGCTTCTTTTTCATAGTCTGTGGACTATCCGTCTTTTTTGTCTCATCAATCAATCCAAGCTCAAGACAGCGGTTTACAATCGGTTCGGGCATATCATAGACTGTATCGATGGGATTTTTGCTGAGGGCAGCTACTCCAATCGTAAATAAAATAAGAAAAGTTGACACAAAACAATTATTTCTGTGCTTTTTAGATTTATTTGATTCAAATATAATTCTCTGATAAAATAAAAGAAAAAGGCAAGAGGAAGAAATATCTATGAGGGAAGAAGAACTTATTTTTGATCGGGCAAAACATGTCTGCTATTCTAAGGCAGCAAAAGAAGTAATCCAGAAGCGCCTGAAAAAGCAATTTTCAGAGACAGAAGCAGACAGACTCTGGGAAAAAATACAGTTAAAATATGTAGAATACTTAAAAAAACTTCCATACCTCGGCGGTGCAAAAGACAGTCACAACAGAGCTGGGGGCACCTACGACTGTATTGCCCTGTTTGCATATTATGAGACATTAGATCGAAAACCGTCTATACAGGAAATCTATGATATGAATAACGAGATATTTCTTCCACCATTTAAAAAGCTTGGAAAATTATTTAATATCAACCACGGCTGGCAGTTAAAATTAATGAATTTCATTTTTGAAATGACAGCAAAAAATGATCAGAAGAAGGAGGCTGTCTGCCCTGCTGGATATGTTATGAGGACAGAGCCTTTTGACCCGAATAAGGGAATCCACTATCGCTTTGAGCAGTGTCCCATAGCAGAGTTTGCCAAGGCAAATGATTTACTTGAAATCATGCCTGCTATATGCAATGGTGATTATCCTGCCATGGAGCTTTTGCATGCAGGGCTAATCCGCCAGACAACCTGTGCCAATGGGACAAAGTGTGATTATTGGATTGTTGGGGACAAAAGTCCTTATTTGAAAAAATATCCTAGAAAGACTGATGAGAAGGGATATTTTTATAATTGACCGATTTCCATTTCTTCTATCTCTTTTAACATAAATTCTTCTAATCTCTTTTTATCTGGCAAATGTAACATATAAGTCGAAACAAATAATTGGTTATCCATTCCAGATAATGCATATTCTACCATTTGGGAGCCTTTATCTGTACAAAGGAGTATTCCTACTGGCGGATTATCGCCCTCTATCATTTCATTTTTCTTATAATACCCAACATAAGCATTAAGCTGTCCTAAATCTTCATGTTTGAACTCATCATTTTTAAGCTCAATAATAACATTACAATGTAAAAGTCGATTATAAAAAACAAGATCAATAAAATAATACTTATCATCTATTATAATTCGCTTTTGTCTCGCTTCAAAACAAAAGCCCTCCCCAAGTTCTAACATGAATTCCTGCAAATGATCCATAAGGGCTTGCTCTAAATCGGATTCTGATACAGAATCTTTTGCATCAAGTCCCAGAAATTCAAATGTGAAAGGATCTTTAATTGATAACATTGTTTCATTTGGTGTCTTAATAGACTTTTTGAATAAAAGCTCTGGTTTTTTGCTTATGCCAGCTCTTACATAAAGATTGGTTTTTATCTGCCTTCGGAGTTCCCTTACATTCCAGTTACATTTCATACATTCTGTTTCGTAAAAAAAACGTTCAAATGCATCATTTAGCACCATAATCTCTCGAATATGTGAAAAAGATAAATTATTCACTAAAACATCGGGGTCTGTGATAAATTCGCTCGACATTGTCGAACCTTTTTCAAAATGCGGTAATTCAAATTCGCTCGACACTGTCGAACCAATCTGAGGATATACTTTGTAAAACTGTCTACAAGCCTTAAAAAGCGTATAATTCATTCCTTTTTGATTAATTTGTTTTTCCAAATTTTTTAAAAGATGAGATCCATATTCTGCTCTGTCATTACCACCTTGTTCATACTCTACTATATAATAACCAATCGCCCAATTTCGCAATGTCATGAGCTGATTTACAGCACTTTTTGCCGCTGAACTTGCTTTATCATTTATTTGTTTAATATTATCTGCAAGCAGTTCAAATTCCATTGCCGTACCTCCAATACATTGTTTTAAGTATATTACAAAATTATATAGGCACAGTATACCACAGCATATGTGATTATGCGATTTGTTTTTATCATCTGGCGTTCTCTTCTTATCTATGATAATCACATTTCTGGCACTGCACCATTTC
>CAVKUD010000195.1:0-5475 GCA_963659315.1 Senegalimassilia sp.
GAAGACTTAAAGGCTTTGTTTAGAAAGATTATGTAATTAATAGCAAATAGCATAAGGAATTATAATGGCAGGCAGTCTGGAGTAAAATTCAGGCTGCCTGTTTTTTACTACTGGAGTAGTATTGACACCTGTATAAGACTGTGGTAGTATAAAACTACAGATACTACTACAGTCTTATGAAAGGAGCAGTCATGGAAACAAAAGCAGAAACGAAACTATTTGATTCCGAACTCAAGGTAATGGATGTGCTTTGGAAGGAAGGCGACAAGCCTGCCAAGGAAATCGCAAAGACCCTGACAAATGAGCTTGGCTGGAACGTGAACACAACCTATACGCTGATAAGACGCTGCATAAAAAAGGGCGCAATAGAGCGGAGCGAGCCTGGTTTTATGTGTCATGCGCTGATAGAAAAATCAGTAGTACAGGAAGCAGAGACAGATGAGCTGATAAACAAGGTCTATGATGGCTCTGCTGATAAGCTCTTTGCAGCCCTGCTTGGCAGGAAGAAGCTGTCTAAGGAGCAGATTGAGAAACTGAAACAGATTGTTGGGGATTTGGAGTGAGGTGATGCCTATGAGCCTGTTACAGATGAGTATGGCTGGAGCGGTGATGATTCTTGTAATTATAGTTATCAGGGCTTTGGCGATTAATCGGTTACCAAAAAAGACATTTATAGCACTTTGGGGAGTGGCGCTTTTGCGCTTGTTTATACCTTTTTCCCTGCCCTCGGTCATTAGCATTTATTCTCTTGCAGGATGGCAGAAAGCAGCAGGAGTAACTGGAAGAGGTATAGGTGAAGGCTTTACAGGACTTTTTCTGGAAAATGAAATTGCAAGGACTGCTCAGCAGCCTGCTTCTGCTTTTTCTTCAGGAATATCGGTATTGGAAATTATCTGGATAGCTGGCATGCTTGTCTGCGCCCTGGTTTTTATCACAGCTTACTTCAGATGCTGCAGGGAATTTCAGATGTCACTGCCGATTGATAATGAGCTGTCACGCAGCTGGCTTAAGAATCACAGGCTGCGCCGCACTATTTCCATCAGGCAGTCTGACAGGATTTCCTCACCCCTTACCTTTGGCATCCTGCATCCAGTTATCCTGATGCCTAAAAATACCGATTGGGAAAATGAGGAGATGCTCAGATATGTCTTAGAGCATGAGTTTGTACATATAAAGCGGTTTGATATATTATCCAAGCTCTTGCTGATTGCAGCAGTATGCCTGCACTGGTTTAACCCATTTGTCTGGATAATGTACGTGCTGGCAAACAGGGACATTGAGCTGTGCTGTGATGAGACAGTGGTCCGCCATTTTGGCAGGGGGACAAGAGCTTCTTATGCCAGGGTTTTAATCAGCATGGAGGAGACAAAAAGCGGTTTTGTACCTCTTTGCAGTCACTTTAGCAAAAATGCAATAGAAGAAAGGATTACAGCGATTATGAAAACAAAAAAGACAACAATCATATCAATTGTAGCAGCTCTTGTACTTGTCGCTGGAACTGTGGCGATTTTTGCAACCTCTGCACAGAAGGAGGAGACCAGCGATAATGCGACAACAGCAAACGCCGTGGAAAGTGGCGATGCTATGGAGCCTGATGCTGAATATGCTTCTGAGGGCATCAGCTTAAAGGGTAATTTTTGGTTCTACAATGAAAAGCCGATTGCGGGAATATATGATGATAACGGAGGCATTTACACAAATGATGCAGCGGCAGATGCAGACTGTCTTTACCTCAATATTGTGAGGGATGATGACAGCAGTATCTCAAAAGTATCAGTTATCAGCAGGAAGCAGTTTATCAATATGGTGGATGTGCATATGAATGCTTCAGAGCCTGTGGATAATAATTCTGATGAAAATTTTGCGGAGTATGCGGAAATCAGGGCAGATGAAATGAAGGAAGAGACGGAAAAGCTGTTAAATAGTATATCAAAATAGCTGGTTAGAAAATGGAAGGGCAGAGGTTAAACTTTGCCCTTTTTTTGGTATGTTGTTTGTATAAAAATTATATGCTAAAATAATGAAAAATTCAAAAATATTTGTGGGCAAATAGAGGAATGATAATATGTAATACAAAACAGGCACCCAGATACAAAGGGTGCTATTTTATTGTGAACAATAGAATATAGAGAGGGAGATATTATCTTATGCACAAAAAATACAACTACACAGAAATAATAAAAGAAACCATAATCCTGACAGCAGCAGTCGCAATTATAGCGGCAGCAGTTTTTTTCTTTCTGGTGCCAAGCCACGCATCAGTTAGCAGCATATCGGGTCTGGGAATAGTCCTGACAAACTTCATCCCCCTTCCCCTGTCAGCAATCACAATGATTCTAAACGTTGTCCTTTTGATAATAGGCTTTCTGACATGCGGAAAAGAATTCGGGGTAAAAACAGTATACACAAGCATTATGCTGCCACTTTTTATAGGCTTATTTGAGAATCTTTTTCCGAAATATGAATCCATGACAGGCTCCCAGGAGCTGGATGTATTGTGTTATATACTGGTGGTGAGTATTGGCTTAAGTATACTTTTTAACCGCAATGCGTCTTCCGGAGGTCTGGATATTGTTGCAAAAATCATGAACAAGTATCTCCATATAGAGCTGGGAAGAGCTATGTCCCTGTCCGGCATGTGTGTGGCACTTTCGGCAGCCCTGGTCTATGACAAAAAGACAGTGGTCTTAAGTGTGCTGGGCACTTATTTTAACGGAATTATTCTCGACCATTTTATTTTCCAGAACCATATAAAGAGGCGTGTCTGCATTATCACAGAGAAGGAGGAGGAGCTTCGCAGATTTATAGTGGAGGATTTGCACAGCGGAGCTACCATGTATGAGGCGATTGGTGCCTACAATTTTGATAAGCACAATGAAATCATAACTATTGTGGATAAGAGTGAGTATCAGAAGCTCATGAAGTTTATAAACGAGGCTGACCCGAAAGCCTTTATTACGGTGTACAACGTATCAAGCATGCACTACACACCTAAGGGGAATTAGGGTGAATGATGTTACAGATTTTGAGTTCATATCGGTAATAAGCAGTTATGAGATGAGCAAGAAATAAATTTTAAAATACTTATTGACAAACAAAAATAGATTGTGTACAATCAAAATACATTAAAGATTGTACACAATCTAATTGAGAACAATATTACAAAATTGTTGAATCACTTATCTAACTAATTTAAAATGAAGAAAAGGAGACATGCAATATGAATATTTATGATTTTAGCGTTGAAAATATCAATGGAGATTTTGTTTCATTAAAGGAGTACGAGGGCAAGGTGGTATTAATCGTAAACAGTGCCACAAGATGCGGCTTCACACCACAGTATGATGAGCTTGAGGACTTATACGAGACATATGTGGATGATGGCTTTGTAATACTTGAGTTCCCATCAAACGAGTTTGGCAATCAGGCACCAGAGAGCAATCAGGAGATAGCAGCCTTTTGTGATGCCAAATTTGGTATTCGTTTCCCTCATTTTGCCAAGGTACTTGTCAATGGAGAATATGCAAATCCCCTTTTTAAATATTTGCAGAATGAGCAGGGCTTCAAGGGCTTTGACGAGGAGCACCCATTGACTCCTATGCTTGAGAGCAAGTTTGAGAGGGAGAATCCAAACTACAAGAATGAGCCTGATATCAAATGGAATTTTACAAAATTCCTGGTAGACCGCTCTGGTAAGGTTGTTGACAGATTCGAGCCAACTGCTGATTTTGACGACATCAGAAGCAGGGTGGAGGCTTTGCTATAGTAAGCCACAAAGTATTCAGAGAATTTGTTGATGGATGACTTAGTTGATGACATAAGGAAGAATAAGTGATAAAAGTTATACACAGGAGGTGAACCTATGGAGAGGTACAACATAGCGATTGTGGGTACAGGTCCAGCAGGACTTGAGGCTGCAATCACTGCAAAAATCAGAAATAAGAGCATACTTTTACTTGGAAGCAAAAGCCTAAGTAATAAAGTCGAAAAAGCGCATACTATTAAAAATTATCTGGGTCTGCCTGAAATATCAGGAGAGGATTTGCAGAGCACTTTCAAGAAGCACCTCGACCAGATGGATATAGAAATCACAGAGGACAAGGTAAACACAGTCTATGCCATGGGTGATTACTTTGCCATTCAGGGGCATGGCGGCATGTATGAGGCAGAGACAGTAATCCTTGCCTGTGGACTGTCAGCTGTAAAGCCCCTGCCTGGTGAATTGGAAAATCTGGGACGGGGTGTAAGCTACTGTGCCACCTGTGACGGCATGCTCTACAGAGGCAAGACTGTTGTGGTTGTTGGATATTCACCAGAGGATGAGAAGGAAGCCAATTATCTGGCAGAAATTGTTGAAAAAGTTGTTTACATTTCCATGTATAAGGGAGAAAATAAGCTTGATGAGAGAATAGAGCTTATGCAGGACATTAAGCCGACAGGCATAGAAAAATGTGAGCAGGGATATATTCTCGAAACAGATAGTGGCAGGATAGAAGCCGATGGTATTTTTATCCTCAGAGAGAGCGTTGCGCCATCCCAGTTAGTTCCAGGACTTAAGATTGAGAACAATCAGGTTGTGGTTGACAGGGCACAGAGGACAAACATAGCAGGCTTGTTCGCATGTGGTGACATAACAGGGGCACCATATCAGTATATCAAGGCGGCAGGAGAGGGCAATGTAGCAGCTCTGTCCGCTGTGAGCTATCTATCTGACAAGGCAAACAGATAAGACAAAATAAAGTAAAGGAGATAAGCAAATGGTAAAGAAGATTTCTCAGGAAGAGTTTGAACAGGTTAAAAATGATGATATTGCAGTAATTGATTTTTCAGCAGAGTGGTGTGGACCATGCAAGATGCTTGCACCAGTTATGGAGGAGGTATCAGAGGAGCTTGGCGATTCTGTTTCCTTCTATAATATAGACGTGGATCAGAATATGGATATTGCCCAGCAGTACAGAATCGTGAGTATTCCGGCACTTCTTGTGTTGAAGAAGGGCGAGAAGGTTGATATGCAGATTGGATTCCAGCCTAAGGATGGGGTTGTGGATTTCATAAAAAAGCATTTGTAATAACCTATTTGGATACGCTTCCCACCTGGGGGCGGTGTTAATCTCCTAGTATACAGTGTATTTTGCCGAAAAAATATGAAGTTAACTGCTGGAATGAATCGCAGATAGGGTGCCTAAATTTGATAAGTGGGTGCCGTTGCTTATGTAAATGGAACCCAGCAGCAGTTCATATTTTGTTCTGCAAAACAACTGTATACTATCCGATTATCCAAGGTTATGGAGTGGGAAGCTGGTTTAACATGATTTCTATAATGACATATTTCTAATGGGTTATGCTTAAAGGATAATATGGCATAGGCAAATTTGAAAATATTTGAGCTTGAAAGATAGTTCAAGTAAATAAATGCAGGTATACATGAATAAGGTAAATAAATATATATGAGTGATAAATACGATAAATTGAAAC
>CAVKUD010000196.1:0-5436 GCA_963659315.1 Senegalimassilia sp.
ATATAGTATAATTATAATATATTTTATATTACTAAGCGTATATACTATAAAATTGCTATATAGGAAATCAAACATTTACAAGAGAGCATACTAAGGCATACAGAAAACCTGCCACCAACCGAACCTGTCACTGGCAGCTTCTCTGGATGAATGGCAACTAGCAGCTTTTCTGTATACTAAGGCATAAAAATGGCATATGCACGAATCCGTACATATGCCATGTCTGCTTACCTATTTATTTGCCAAATCTTATACAGAAGCTGTCTCCTTAAGATGTTTCAGACGGTTTGAAGCTTTCTCAACTGTATTTGAGAAGCTTCCCATACTTTCACTCAGGTTTTCCATAGCATCCTTGCTGCTTGCTGTATTTGCAGAAATCTCCTGAGATATTCCTGATAAGGTGCTTATGCCGTCAACGATAGTCTGGTTTGCATCAAGCACTGCGCCCACCTCTTCTGTCATGGTTGTAACACCCTGTACCAGGTCATTCATTCCATTTTCTACTTCGATAAAGTTCTCATGGACTGTCTTAACCAGCTCACGCTGAGCCTCTATACTCTGAACAGATACCTGAAGCTCTTTCTGGGTCTCGTCTGTGACTCTTGTGAGGTCGTTCATAATCGCTGTAATCATTTCGGTAGACTGTTTTGTCTCCTCTGCAAGCTTTCTAATCTGGTCTGCTACAACAGCAAAGCCCTTTCCTGCCTCCCCGGCTCTTGCTGCCTCAATTGACGCATTGAGTGCCAGGAGATTTGTCTGTGATGAAATGCTAAGTATAGTCTCTGTGATATTTGATACTTTTCCAACACTTTCTATAAGCTCTGCTATAGTACCTGAAATCTGTGATGTTCCCTCATCTACAATCACAGACTGCTGTGCCAGCTCATCAGACTGCTGTTTGCCACGCTCAATAGCACTGCGCAGGGAATCAGTTGTACTCATAGCCTGGGTGCTTGTGTTGTTTGTATTCTCCAGACGATTCTGGATTTCATTTGTCATTGTCGCCTGTTTGGTAGCGGCATTTGCTGTCTCCTCAGAACCGCTTGCAATCTGATCCATTGAAAGAGTTGTGTCATCAATGGAATGGTTAATTACTTCAAGTGATGTTACTACATTATTAAAATCATTTGTGAGGTCATTTACAATAGTCTCAACCTCCTGAGCTACTTCAAGCTGCTTCTGGGCTTTTTCCTTTACTGCATCTGTCTCTTCCTGGGAAAAATCAATAAGCTTTCTTACAGCACTGCATCCGCAGATAAAGCTTATGAGTATACAAAGTGCAACATAGGCAATTACACGAATCTGGTCAAGCTGCCCTGCAGAAAGAATTATAATACTCTTTACTATAAGGATAATTGTTGTGGCACTGCATCCAAATACAATGAGAACCTGGTTCAGATATACCGTCAGAGCCATCAAAATAGGAAAAATCAGCATCATTGCATCTATATCCTGCGTAAATACAAGTATTGCATAGGAAACGAGAAAGCCATATGCCATTCCCATCATTCCGCTTCTTGAGTCGAAATTCTTCTTGGTATGTATGGTATTTATGATAAAAAGGATAATATATGCAGCTGTAATTCCAAGCTTGGCATTACCCGACAGCCCACTGGATGTGAGTGTAACTATGATAAAAAACAAAAAAGAAACTGAAATTGTAACTGCAACGATTTTATTCGCCCTTAAAAACTGGTCTGGTGTTAAGTCTTTCCTAAGTAATTTCATTCTGTGACCTCCAAAGTATCCTCTCATTTATAGTATAAAATATATTTTGCGATAATTTTACTGGATAATTATAGCATTAAATTATATCAAATGTGAAGAGGAGTCTGAAAATTCCTGAAAAAATAAAAAAATAAGCCCGATCGATTATTTTAATTTCTCGACCGGGCTATAAATGAGGTTCCATCAATTTCATTTAATACACCTTCGCTTTCTTAAATTATGGGGTAAATCGTTAAGTTGTTTTTGGACCGTACCTCCTGTTCATAGATTTAAGTAAATTACATACCACTATGGGCCTCTTCCTTTACTCATATGCTCATCTCCTTTTGTAGAGATTTATTTGTTGTCATTATAGTATAACAATTATCTGCATATGTCAATAGAAATAGAAAATAAATTAAAATATACATAAAAGTCAGACAATAATATATAGTTTGAACAAATGTCACATATATGCTTTTAAGGCTGATATATAATAAAGTTTGATTATGTCTGCTGATTTATTTATAATAAATACATATTCTGGTCTTGTATCACTTATATACATTTATACATGGAGGAGCATATATGATTTTAATAAAAAATGGACGAATCGTGGACGCAGTCAGACAGTTTGATGACGTGGCTGACATTTTAATAGATGGAAAAACCATAGTAAAAGTAGGAAAAAATCTGGATTATGATGAAAATGACGGCAATTTAAGAATTATTGACGCTGCCGGGCTTGTGGTTGCTCCGGGGCTGGTCGATGCCCATGTTCATTTCAGGGATCCTGGGTTTACATACAAAGAGGACATAGAAACTGGTGCAAAAGCCGCAGCAAAGGGTGGTTTTACAATGGTTGTGTGCATGGCAAATACCAAACCTGCAGTTGATAATGTGGAGACGCTTCAGTATATACAGGATAAGGCGGCAAAAACAGGCATACATATCCTTCAGGCTTCTACAATTACAAAAGGCTTGCAGGGTAAAGAGCTTGTAGATATGGAGACAATGGCTGATGCAGGAGCCTGTGGCTTTACAGATGATGGAATACCTATTCTGGACGAAAATATTCTGCTTAAGGCTATGGAAAAGGCAAGAGAGCTTGATTTGCCAGTGAGCTTGCACGAGGAGGATCCAGCCTTTATCCTTAATCCGGGAGTAAATCAGGGGAAAGTGTCAGAAAAGCTTGGCTATGGCGGGGCTTCCAGAACTGCAGAGGATGTCATGGTTGCAAGAGATGTAATTCTTGCCCTTCATACAGGAGCTTCTGCCTGTATCCAGCATATCAGCTCGGGAAATTCGGTAGAGCTTGTCAGGACAGCAAAAAAATTAGGTGCAGATGTCCATGCAGAGGCTACTCCGCATCACTTTACCCTGACAGAGGAGGCTGTGCTTGAATACGGTACTCTTGCCAGAATGAACCCACCGCTCAGGACAGAAAAGGACAGACAGGAAATCATAGCAGGCATCAAGGATGGCACGATAGATATGATAGTTACGGATCACGCACCTCACAGTGCAGAGGAAAAGGCAAAGCCATTGGCTGAGGCTCCTTCCGGAATAACAGGACTGGAAACCTCTCTTGCCCTCGGCATTAAATCCCTGGTGCAGCCTGGGCATATCAGTCTGATGAAGCTTATGGAGCTGATGAGCAAAAATCCAGCTGAGTTCTACAGGATGGAGCCCGCAAGTATTAGAGAGGGAGCTGTGGCTGATTTGGTGATTTTTGGCGAAAATGAGCTGTGGGTGGTTGATAAATTTGCTTCTAAGGCTTCTAACAGTCCGTTTAAGGGCTGGGAACTGCCGGGAAAGGTGCATTTTACGATATGTGATGGAAATATTGTGTATGAAGCTTAAAATTTGAGATATTCTTATATTGTTTTTATTATGGTTTAATTGAAAACAAAATAAAATTAAAACTAAAAATTGATAAAATTAAATTATTAATGTAAAAATAAAATCCGCAGCATAATTTACTGTATACATGGAATTATGCTGTGGATTTGTTTATCGGATATATATTGATTTTAAGATTGTTATTTTTATTTCCTGCTTCTCTTGCCGTTTGCAGGCTCGACATTTACATTTTTACCCTTGATTTTGACGTTTTTCATAGCCTTAAGCACGTCTTTGCCATATTTTCTTGGCACCTCGACAAAGGTGTAGTTATCATACATATCTATTGTTCCTACAACTTTTCCAGGGATTTTTGCTTCCCCTGCTACAGCTCCTAATATATCACCAGGGCGGATTTTCTGTTTCTTTCCTATATTGATGAAGAGACGCACCATTCCATCCTCTGCGCCTGTATCCTCTTCTAAATCGTAGTCCTCATCATCCTCGTTGTCATTTGATAAGTCGACAGATGAAATCGCCTGCTTTAAGAAGGCTGCCGCAATATCCATAGCTGTGTAATCAGCTGAATTGACCTGCTCCTCTATTAGGTCAATCATTTCTCTCAGGTCTTCATTTTCTATGATATTTGCTATATTATCAAGTACCTTATCTGCTTTAATTGCAGCTACATCATCTCTTGAAGGGATTGGCTGGGCATAGATTTTGGTTTTGCAGTAACGCATGATGTCCTTTAATTTGTATACTTCTTTGCCTCTTACAAAGCTGAAGGCACGTCCGGTTCTGCCTGCACGTCCGGTTCTTCCGATTCTGTGGACATAATATTCGTCATCCTGTGGTATATCGAAGTTAAATACTGCCTCGATGTCGTCCACGTCGATTCCTCGTGCAGCCACATCTGTTGCTATTAAAATCTCAGTTTTGCCACTTCTGAAGTTTTTCATCACACGGTCTCTCTGAACCTGCTTCATATCGCCGTGCAGAGCCTCAGCCAGATATCCACGGCTGTTAAGTTCATTTGCAAGCTCATCAACCATTTTCTTTGTGTTACAGAAAACTACAGACAATTTAGGTGAATAGTATTCTAATAAGCGTGTAAGCACATCGATTTTGTCGTGGCGGCGCACATCATAGTAATACTGCTCGATACTTGGAACTGTAAGCTCTTTTTTGGTGATTTTAATATGCTTTGCATCCTTTTTCTGATATTTTTTTGTAATCTCAAGGATTGACTTTGGCATTGTCGCAGAAAAAAGCACTGTCTGGTGGTCTTCATTTGGGATATACTCGAGAATTGTCTCGATATCTTCCCTAAAGCCCATATTAAGCATCTCATCTGCTTCATCTAAAACAATTGTGTCTACATAATCGCAGCGGATGGTTTTTCTTCTGAGGTGGTCCATAACTCGTCCTGGTGTACCTATAATAATCTGGGCACCGCCCTTCAACGCCTTTATCTGACGTCCTATATCCTGACCACCATATACACACAGGAGCTTGACCCCATGCATGTACTTTGAAAATTTCCTTATCTCCTCTGCTGACTGGATTGCCAGTTCTCTGGTAGGAGAAAGAACTATTGCCTGTGTCTTCTTATTAGATGGATCTACCTTCATAAGAAGTGGGATTCCAAAGGAAGCGGTCTTACCGGTTCCTGTCTGAGCCTGACCGATTATATCCTGTCCACTTAAAACAACCGGAATAGCCTGACTTTGAATAGGTGTTGCTTCCTCAAAGCCCATTTCCTTTATTGCTCTTAAAATTGGCTGGGATATTTCAAGCTCATCAAATTTAACTGTATCCATTAATTACCTCTACTTTCTATATTTAAGTAAAATGTTGTTATAAAAAAGGCACTGGCTATTTATA
>CAVKUD010000197.1:0-5407 GCA_963659315.1 Senegalimassilia sp.
TCTCTCAGGTGAGCCTCATTTGTATCATTTATAGAATACCCAAGTGTGGCAAGGGCAGGAGTCATTGCATCACGGACAGAGTTTATCATAATCATATTTCCGGCATAACTGCCATCCCACAGGCAGTTCCAGCTCTTTAAATCCTCTGGGTCTGCCATAGTCTTGTTATATAAGATTCCAACTGTTCCGTAGAAATATGGCAGTGTGTACTTGTGCTCAGGGTCATATGAAGAAGACATTTCGATTATAGCCGGGTCTATATTTGAATAATTTTCAATGGCATCATAGTCAATCTCATTGACTTCACCCTCATTAATAAGCTTTCCGATAATGTACTCGGATGTACAAATTACATCATAATCGATGGCACCAGATTTGTACTTTGTATACATTTCCTCCGGGTCCTCGTATTCTTCATATTTTACTGTGATGCCTGTCTCAGCTTCAAACTGCTTTAAGGCATCCTCGTCAAAGTACTTACCATAGTTTAGGACAGTAAGTGTTCTGTCTGATGAAGAGGATGAGTTCGAGCTTATAAAAAATACTGAGCCTGTACCAATTACCAGGGCTGCGATTATTGCAATGCTGACTGCCTTTTTCACAAGTGTAAGCTTATGGGAGCGGGCAGTCTTTCGGTTGTCTGCATTAGAGTCAATCTGTGCAGTGCTTACAGCTGGTGTGCTGCCTGAGTTTATATTTACTGCAATAAGAAGCAGTAATACTGTGAAAAACAGCACTGTAGACAGAGCATATAATTCAGGCTTTATACCCTTTTTAAGCTGGGTGTACAGCATAGTAGACAATGTATTTACCCCGGCACCCTTTGTAAAGTAGGTGATACTGAAATCGTCCAGGGACATAGTCACTGCCATAAGGAAACCAGAGAACACACCAGAGCTTATCTCAGGCCATGTGACCTTGAAAAAGGCATAGAGTGGTGTGGCTCCCAAATCCAGGGCTGCCTCATAAGTGTACTTGTTTGTCTGTTTAAGCTTTGGAAGCACATTTAATATAACATATGGGATATTAAATGTAATATGGGCAATAAGCACTGTGACAAAGCCTAAATCCATGAATTTTACAAAGAGAAGCATCATGGAGATACCAGTTACAATATCCGCATTTAAGAGTGGGATATTGGTAGCACCCAGGTATATAGTCTGATTTTTCTTTTTCATTGCACTTATGCCTATTGCAGCAAGTGTTCCTATTATTGTGGAAATCACTGCGGCAAGCAGGGTTATCTGCAGGGTGGTGGCAAAGGCTGTCATGATTGTCTTACTCTGAAAGCATCTCTTGTACCATTCGAGAGTGAAGCCACCCCAGGTAACTCTTGAGGTCGAGTTGTTAAAGCTCAAAAAGATGAGTACAGCAATAGGCAGATATAAAAATATAAAAATAAGTGCCATATAAATGCGAGAGGATATTTTCTTTAACATAAGCTTGTTCCCTCCCCATTCTTGTCAGCAAGATTGACTAAAGCCATGCTGATTAATACAAATATCATAAGAATAAGCGAAAGTCCTGAGCCTGCATTCCACTGTGAACCATGGATGAAGTCCTGCTCAATGACATTTCCTATTAAAAGTACTTTTCCACCACCGAGTACCTGTGATACAGCAAAAGAGGTCAGTGATGGCACGAAAACCATTACGATTCCACTTATAATGCCTGACACTGTGAGTGGAATGATGATTTTAAATAATATAAGAGCATTTCCAGCACCCAGGTCTCTGGCTGCCTCAATCCAGTCGTGCTTGATACGAGCCATGGAGTTATATATTGGCAGAATCATAAATGGCAGGAAGTCATATACCATTCCAAGCACTACAGCAGTAGGGGTGTTTACGATATTTATTCCAGACAGCCCGATTGCATGTAAAAAGGAATTAATCACTCCGTTTTTGGATAAAAGCTGCTTCCATGCCAGAATTCTTAACATGAAATTCATCCACATAGGCAGCATGAAAATAAACACTATAGTTCCCTGATTTTTTATCTGCATACCGTTTAAAATCATGGCAAGCGGGTATGCAAGCAAAAGACAGATAAGGGTGCAGATAATACTGAGCTTTAAGGACAAGCCTATCGCAGTCAGGTTGGTGGATGTCGTTATGGCTGCCAGATACTCTAAGGTAAACTGACCATCACTGTTTGTCAAAGCATAATATACAATCATTACAAGTGGCAGGAGGATAAAGCCAATCATCCATATGAGGTATGGACCTGCCAGCAGTTGTTTTTTGAAATTATTCATCGATTTCTACCGCCTTTTCGTCAGAAGATTCTGGTTTGTGCATTATCTGGATGTTGAAAGGAATTACCTTGATTCCTACATGTGAGCCTACCTCATGGTATTTGGTAGTGTGTACCATCCAGTCATATCCGTTTGCATGTACCTCGAGCTCATAATGCACACCCTTAAAGATAAGAGAGGTTACATCCCCCTCCATATAGCCATCCTCAGGGGCTACAAGCTCCACATCCTCAGGTCTTATAACCACGTCCACAGGGGTATTGTTTCCAAAGCCCTCATCCACGCAGTCCATTTTAACGCCGAGAATCTCAACCAGCCTATCCTGTATCATGGTTCCGTCAATGATATTGCTGTGTCCGATAAAGTCAGCAACAAAGGCATTTTCAGGCTCATTGTATATGTCCTCTGGAGTACCTATCTGCTGGATATAGCCCTGGTTCATTACAACGATTGTGTCTGACATGGTGAGAGCCTCTTCCTGGTCATGGGTTACATATACGAAGGTGATGCCAAGCTCTTCCTTGAGTCTGATAAGCTCATACTGCATGCTCTGTCTGAGCTTTAAATCCAGGGCGCCAAGTGGCTCGTCGAGGAGGAGCACCTTTGGCTCATTTACAATAGCCCTTGCGATAGCGATACGCTGCTGCTGGCCACCACTTAAAGAATCCACAGAGCGGTTCTCATAGCCGTCAAGGTTTACAAGCTTTAAGGCATATTTAATCTTGTCATCTATGTATGCCTTGCTTTTTTTCTTGATTTTAAGACCAAAGGCGATATTTTCGGCAATCGACATATGAGGGAAAAGAGAGTATTTCTGGAATACTGTGTTTAAGTTTCTCTCATTTGCAGGGAGGTTTGTAATATCCTTTGAGTCAAAGAGGATTTTCCCCTTGTCTGGTGTCTCAAAACCGCCAAGCAGACGCAGGGTAGTGGTTTTACCACATCCGGAAGGTCCAAGCAGGGTCAAAAATTCGTTTTCTCTTATATATAAGTTAAATTCATCAAGTATCAGGTTATTGTCATATGACTTTGAAATGTCTACAAAATTAATAAGTTCTTTTTTCATCTCTGTAATTATTACCTTTCCTAGTATAAACAAATAATTAAAAGCTTGGTGGGGTTGAAACCCATATAAGCACAGCCTCACGGCTGCCTGTGTTTTTTATAAAATGCTTTTTGGCAGCCTTGAAATAAAAGGATTCCCCTGCCTTTACGGTGTGATTCTTGCCACCAAAATTGATTTTCACTGTGCCCTTAAGTACATAACCAAATTCCTCACTCTCATGGGGAGGATATATCTCTGATACACCGCCTGCACGCAGAGTAAGGCGTACAGGCTCCATGGCATTGGACTGCGCATTGGGGACAATCCACTCTATAGTTGAATTTTTCTCTTCGTCAATTTTCTCAAAATAATCGGAGGGCTTGAACACAATCTGTTCAGGCTCTGTGTCCTTAAAAAACTCCGCTGGTGTCATTCCCAGGCACTGTATTATGTCCAGAAGAGTGCCAACGGAAGGAGAGTTCTGATTCCTCTCAAGCTGGGAAATAAAGCCTTTGGTAAGCTCAGCACGGTCTGCAAGCTCCTGCTGGGTCAGTCCATATTGAATCCTAAGCTCCTTCATTCGGTGACCTATATCCATTTTCTGCCTCCGTAGTCTTAAAAGTTGATTTTTTGTTTACTAAAAATAAACTTGCAACATGAAATATTTTAATATAATATGGTTGAAAGTCAAGATGATTTTTGATATTATTTACTAAGTGCCGATATAGCTCAGTAGGTAGAGCGACGCACTCGTAATGCGTAGGTCACCAGTTCGATCCTGGTTATCGGCTTTTGTGTTTTTACATGCACACTTTACCAAGAGAAGTTTGGAGAGGAAATAAAGATGAAAAAGAAGGAAAATATAATAGCATTGGCAGTATTCTGCCTTGTATCGATTCTTATGATTGTGCTTTCAGTATGCTTTATAAAGATTTCAGTTGTAGCAGCCTGCCTGCTTGTGATAATTGAGGTCGGAATAGCAACACTTTTACACAATGCTGAGATATGGATTCACGGAGTGTTTGTTATAGCTGAAATAATAGCAGGAGCACTCTTAAATAATATACTGCTTGTAGTATTCTGCATTGTAGTATATGTAGCAACATTGTTTACATTAAAGTATTTATATTCAGGAGAGAAAATTAATGGATAGTGACAGTTACAGTCGAAGGCAACTTGATGACCTTTTTATGAAAATGATTTCATATTATGAAGGAGACCCAAAGAGAATCCAGCACTTTACAAAGGTACACAGCTTTTCAAGACTAATAGGAATAGGAGAAAAGCTGGATGCAGGAACTCTCTTTACACTGGAGGCTGCGGCATATACCCATGATATAGGAATAAAGGTAGCAGAAGAAAAATACGGCAGAAGCGATGGCAAGCTGCAGGAGCAGGAAGGACCAATCGTAGCCCAGAAGATGCTGTATGAGCTTGGCTTTGAAAACTATATTATAGAAAGAATCTGCTATCTGATAGGACATCACCATACATATGACAGCATAGACGGCATGGATTATCAAATTCTGGTAGAAGCTGACTTCCTGGTAAATCTGTATGAGGATGAGGCATCGGACAGAGCCAAGGAAAACGCATATGCACATATCTTTAAGACAGAGACAGGAAGAGAGATTTTCCGTAAGATGTTTGGATATGTGGAAGATAACTAAGCGTGTGAAATAAAAAGTTAAATTGAGATATAATTAAATCTAAATATAATATATGCTATATGTGTGAGCATAGCGTATGATGTATATAATATACATAAATCTGATATTCAGAGGTAAGATATAGCTATGGTGCATTAGATGTTTTTACATTTATTGCTGTAACATATTGTTGGTTATAAATTATGATATATAATGCAATATTAAATAAGATTATTAAAATAAGATAATGCAATAACCCAAAATAAGAAGAGTTCCGAATTTTTCGGAACTCTTCGGCATTTTGCGATTTATTTATGAAACGTGGAATGGAATATCGGGATAAGCGAATCAATTAGCTGTGACTTGTGGAGAATATTAGATTTTCTTAATGTTCTGTACATTTCCCAGCAACTCGGCAACAGGACGTTGCCGAGAGCGAGACCTGAGCCATGGATG
>CAVKUD010000198.1:0-5368 GCA_963659315.1 Senegalimassilia sp.
GGCGGCAAACGGCCGTGAAGCCTTAAAGCTTACCCAGACTAATTTTTACAATCTGATTCTCATGGACTATATGATGCCAGAGATGAGTGGTGATGAGACTACAGCCATGATAAGGCGGCAGGACAAGGGCTTAAATAAGGATACGCCTGTTGTCGTCCTCACAGCAGATGCCATGAGCAAGACAAAGACCAATTATCTGGAGATGGGTTTTGACGCATTTTTAGAGAAGCCGTTTAATGGAAGCCAGCTGGAGCGTGTTGTATTAAGCTTTCTGCCGGAGGATTTGCTGGAGTATAAGCTCAATGAGAAGGAGGAATGGTCAGCCTCATATGCAAGGATTGCAAACAGTGAGAGGAGGCAGAAGAGGATTATCCTGACCACTGACTGCAACTGCGATATATCAAGGACTATATGTGAGGAAAATGATATCAGGATGATGTATATGTATATCAGCACTGATAAGGGCAGATTCTGTGACATATCTGAGATAAATACGGATAATCTGACAAAGATACTGAGTGATAACGAGGATGTGATTAAGGTGGCACCTGCCACTGTACAGGATTATGAGAATTTCTTTGCCGAGTGCCTTGTGGAAGCTCAGGATGTCATACATATCTCTGTAGGAAAACGAATCGGACCTAACTATAATATTGCTCTTGCAGCTGCAAGGGGCTTTGGTCATGTACATGTAGTGGATTCGGAGCAGACCTCTAGTGGAATGGCTCTTATGCTGATGAAGCTTGGAGCTGTGGTAAACCAGGGAGCATCTGTGGATATGGTTCTGGAAAAAGCAGAGGAGCTTAAGTCAAGGATTTGCTGTCATGTGCTCACACCGGGAGTGGTGGATGTGAGCAGGACAAGGAGAATGAACAATAAGCTTGCCCAGCTGACGGAAAAGCTCTCTATTCATTCTGTCACAAATATAAGCCACGACAGTAACAGGATAGAGTGGATTATGAGTGGCAGGCTTGATATATGCTATAAGAAATTAATTCGACATTTAATAAAGGATAGGCGTAAGATAGATTATAATATTATATATATAAGCCATGCTGCAATATCCCTTGACAGCCAGAAGCAGATTATGGAGGAGATTAAGCAGAGGGGCAGATTTAAAAACGTAATAGTGGAGTGCTGCTCTGTATCAAATGCCTGTTATGCAGGGCTTGGAACTATTGCAGTGGCATATCTTAAATATTAGAGAAAAGGAATGAGAAATTAGCAATGCATGATGAATTAACACAAAATGACATAAAGAAAATGGAGGAGGAAATCGAGTACAGAAAGCTCGTAGTCAGAAAGCAGGCACTTGAGGATGTAAAGGTCGCAAGGGCACAGGGAGACTTGAGCGAGAATTTTGAGTACAAAGCTGCCAAGCAGTTTAAGAACCAGAATGAGAGCAGAATCAGATATCTGGAGAAGATGGTAAAGACTGCTGTGATTATATCAGATGAGTCAAAGGCTGATGAGGTCGGCATGTTTAACACTGTGGATGTGTATTTTGAGGATGATGATGAGACAGAGACCTACAAGATAGTAACTACTGTCAGAGGCAATTCCCTCAAGAACCTGATAAGCAAGGAGTCCCCTCTGGGAGCAGCAATCTATGGTCACAAGGTTGGCGACAGATGTGAGGTAAAGGTCAGGGATGACTATTCGTATTTTGTGGTGATTAAAAAAATTGAGAATACGGTTGATGATGGAAGCGACGAGCTGAGAAAGTTTTAGAAAGAGGATTGTTTGATGGCTAAGAAGAATCTTGCTGGACAAATAAATATGTTTGATGTATTCAGGGAGCTGGAGAACAGTGCAGAGACAGCTGGTGATGTGGAGATGGTGTCGCTGATGCCAGAGGCAGAGACTGTAGCGGATTATGAAGTTGACGGAAGCACTGGGACAGCAGCTAGTGATGCTATGACTGAAAATGGGCATGCGGTTGCCATGCACAGGGAAAAGCTGGATGCAGATGGCAATATAGTTGCAGAGATTTCCTATATCAACTATAATAAAGTTCTCATAAGACGAAAGGGGCATGAGGACATACTAAAAGCATTTGACAGCTCATATGATGCTGTGGACTATTATGTGGCAAATATGAAGCTTGATGATTTTTAAACATACATATACGGAGGAATGAAAATGGACGAGATTAATAAAAAGACTAAGAAGAAGCCTGACCCGATAATGCTTGTCTGCCTTGTGATAGGAATAGCACTTATTATTTTTGCAATAGTGAAGCTTGTCTCAATCTGGCAGGGCTATAAGGTCTCAGAGGATGAGTACAAGCAGGTGAAAAATACATATGTGAGCGTAAACGAAGATGCCACAATCAGTGATGATGACAATGATGGAATAAAGTGGTATGAGCTTGCAAGTGTGGATGTGAAGGGGCTTAAGGAGCAGAATCCTGATGTCTGCGGATATATACTGTTTGAAAATGAGGACATCAGCTATCCTGTTTTACATGCGTCAGACAATGACTATTATCTGCATAGAACCATTGACAAGACTGAGGCAAAGGCAGGCTCTATTTTTATGGAGTGTGCCAATGATTCAGATTTTCAGGATTCCCATACGATTATATATGGTCACAATATGAAGAACCTGAGCATGTTTGGCAAGCTGAGATATTACAGGACTGACAAGGATTACTATGATGACCACCAGTATTTTCAGATATTTGTAGATGATGCAGTGTACAGATATCAGGTGTATGCCTACAAGGTAGTTGAGGATGGTGCATACATTTACACCACATATTATGATGGCAGTGATGAGTTTGCAGAGTTTGCAAACAAGATTGGTGCGGACTCAAGCCGTGATACAGGAATTGAGATTAATCCAGATGACAAGATAATCACCCTGTCTACATGTACTGGAAATGATGAGGAAAGATTTGTTGTGACTGCTGTGAGGGTGAATGAGCACCATTTTGATGATGAGGCAGTTACATCAACAGAAGGAGAGTAATAGAATGAGCAAGGAACAGTCATTGATGCATGAAATGCGTGATATGCTAAAGGAGACCAAGGCTGGCAGGCTGAAATGGAAGCTGACATGCCAGACTACAGAGTATAATGATGAGAGTACAAAACCGACTACAGTTGAGGAGGATATAACATGGACCGTGGATGAGTGCTATGTATCATATGAGTGTGAGTACAAGGGCGAGACATTTCTCATGGTCAGCTATGAGATGATTCATACAGCAGGAGATAAGAAAAATACCACAAATCTTGTATTTTTACCTCCACTGGGAATCAGATATTTTGACATTAATGTGCTGATGCCTTATGCTGTGGAGGCTGACAGCGTGTTGGTATATGAGGTCAACCAGCTGTGGCTTACCTTGCTTGATATGTATAAGAAGCACAGCGAGAATGTTACGTTGGATGCTGGTCCTAGAGAGCTTGTGATTGAATAGCATAATGTTTTAAAAGCATTTTTGCTTAAACACAGAGCGGAGGTGAAAGACGTGTGTATTACAGAATATGATGAAAAAACATTTGTTGATGGAATACGAGCGGAAGGGCGAGCAGAGGGACGAGCAGAAGGACGTCTTTCTGAAATTTTTGATTCGGTGCAGGCTGAAGATTATGGTGTTGAGCGTGGTGCGCAGAAGGCTGGCATGAGTGTTTCAGAGTTTGAAGAGGCAATGGAAGCGGCTGGATACAAAATACCCACATACGTTTAGAAATGTAATCTTTAGATAAGATGATAAAAGCTAGTTCCTGTGAATTAAACACAGTGAACTAGCTTTTCTGTATGCCAAAGTATGCAATAAAAGCTGCCAGTGGCAGGTCAGTCCCTGACAAGCTTTCTGACATCTGAAATGCTCATATCAAGAGCCTGTGCAATCTTTTTCAAATCATCAAACTCAAGCTTGGATTTCTCTATATTTTTCCCAGAACTGATTTTCTTTCTTACAATACCAGCGTCTGTGTGAATTTCTTCAAAGCTGGAATTAAGCTTTGAACGTGTATAATTCGTATACCTCACACCTCTTGTAGTAGTGTGCCTGAATATCAAATCTGTAAACCTGTCTCTGGACTCTGCCTTGCAGAGACAGCTAAGCATAACTGCGGGTCTGTTTTTTTTCATATATATAGGAGTGAAAAATACATCCAGAGCGCCAGTTTCCAGTAAGACATCCATTGCATATCCCAGCTCCTCGCCTGTCATATCATCCAGATTACATGAGATTTCAATAATCTCGTCTGATACATAAGCATCTGGTCTGCCAATATTTGTACCAAAGTATTTTTCTAGCATAAAGACACGCACAGCGTTTGCTGTGTCAAACTCCTTGTTTCCGATTCCATATCCTATATTTTGGATAGCCATTGGCGGCATATCTGAAAATGAGCTGACGAAATATTTTAAAATCGCAGCTCCTGTTGGAGTGCAAAGCTCAGAATTAATATTGCCAGTATAGTAAGGAATACCCTTTAAGATTTCTGCTGTGGCAGGGGCTGGCACTGGCAAAATGCCGTGGGCACATTTCACAGTACCATTTCCCACATGGATAGGACTGCATATTATCTGGTCGGGTTTCAGGTAGGAGATAAGCAGACAGCAGCCTACCACATCTGCCATGGCATCCAGGGAACCCACCTCGTGAAAATGGATGTTTTCGAGGGTGGAGTTGTGGACATGGGCTTCGGCATTGCCGATTATTTCGTATATTTTTACTGCGTTTGTTTTTACGGTCTCATCAATGTCAAGCTGCTCAATTATATTTTTGACAGATTGATAGCTGTAATGATGGTGTTCATGACTATGCTCATGATGATTTGTGTTCTCGTGATGGTCATGCTTATGACAAGCTGAGTTCGCATCATGCAAATCTGTATTATGAGAATCTATGTTGTGAGAAGCGTTGCTTTGTGAGTTACAGCCCTCCTCTGCCTTAAGTGTAATTACATGAATATGCGTTCCATTTATTCCGCATGTACTCTTAAACTCAGGCTGTACCTGCACATCCTCTCCAAAGAGCCTGTTCATAGTATTTACAAATTCCCTTTTCTGTACATCTGATAAAAGTTCATACAGGGCAGACATGAGCATATCGCCTGCCGCACCCATTTTACATTCGATATATAAAAGCATAGTATTACCTCGCAAATCTTTAGTTCTAACCTACAAAAAGATTATACCTTACAATAGATTTTTTGTCTCGGCAATATGCACAAAAAGTCGAAAGCATTTTTGTGAAACTGGATTGTTGAAAATAGTTTCCTTTCTTGTTAGAATGAAAATATGGAAACTGAATAAAATAAATTGGTTTCCAAAACATATGAAAGATGGTAAACAAATGGATAATAAAGAGAAGATTTTAGAGGCTACCATAAAGGTTTTTAACAGA
>CAVKUD010000199.1:0-5308 GCA_963659315.1 Senegalimassilia sp.
ATCCAGTAATGGGGCGTGATTTAAAAAATCACACCCCAACACTTGACTTAGAGCCAAAAGGATTATCCCCTTGTGAGAGATAATCCTTTAATAAATACTATCTTGTTCCTTTTATGCTTGTACAAGCATATCTTGTTCAGCTTTTTCGTATTCTTGTTCTGAATAACCAAGATCCATAATAGCTTCCTTGCTATAGTCCTTCTTAATCATTCTCTGGATGGCATCAAGACGCTCTCTCTTCGCATAATCCATAGCATAACTCTTTGCATAATCTTCAACTTCTTTACACATGATTGAACGACCTCCTTCCGTTTCCTTGAAATATTTTACTGCCTTACTTAACTCAGGAAATTTTGCATTCTCAAAGGCATCATTTCTTAAAAACAACTGCAATAACTCGGATTTATCTGTATCTTCTTTTACTGCCGTGTTTGCAAAGAAAATATCCTCTTTATCATTTAATGGCATAAAACCTTCCTTTGTTTTCATACACCTCTTAACATGTGTAACTGCCTGATGATTGTTTAATGCATCATATTCTGTGATATATAAAATTGTCACCTGCGGAATATTTGTAAACTCAGTTCCTTTTGGGGTATATGCCGCAGTAATTGCAGCCGCATGAAATCTTGTTCTCATAATATCATCATTACAAGAGCCTTTCTGCATTTCAATGTTTACATATTCACCATTTGTAAGAATACACAATGCATCTAATGTAATCTCTCTGTGCAAACTAGGCACAACCGATTGGGCAGTTACTTTTATGACTGTTAGGCTCGGCATATCCAATAGGGTGCGTAGTATTTCCTGACATACACCTTTCCGCTCAGCCATTAACCGGAACAACGCATCATCTATAATTCTAAGTTTTTCAGCCGTTTCTCTTGTGGCTTTAGAGTACTGTTCTAAACTCATTATCTTTCCTTTCTTTCCATGCTTATAAGCGTAGGCAATATTAGTTATATAAACCTGGAAAGTGCTTTCTGTAGCTCAGGGGTGTTCTCTAGAAAATATTCCTAACATATACCACTGATAATATTACTATAAAGATATCTTTTACATTTTGCAATATTATAGCATATGTCACGAACTTTACAATATACGTCCGCTGGTAATCAAACTCTGAAACCACATCAATAATACAGATACTACTTTAATATGCTTATATTTTATCACAGAACGTCCGCTTCGACAATGCAATTCATTTATACTTGTTCTGCCATCTTATAAATGGATTCGTATGATACCATTTTGCACATCTGCTTTGATTTTCTGATACACTTCTTTGTAATATGCATAAATTCTTTGAGCAGTTGCATCAGGGTATTTTTGCATGACTTCGCTAATTACCAATTCATCAATAATATAGTCTGCAACCGCTTCCTTCAACGAATCTTTTGATGACATTTTCTCAATCTGTTCCAGAAATTGTCCTGCTTTTAACACTGCCTCCACAGTTTCTTCATCACGCATTTTTATGATTTCACAAAACTCTTCGTCAGTATAGGGCTTGTAGCCTGTGGCAATTTCAGCATCTTTATACTTTGTACGAACAGATTTTGTAACAGTTGCCTTATGCTTCACAGGCTCAAAGCTCTCAACTCCATCTATTTCATAAACCTGCCCTTTTAGTATTTTATTTGGTTCATATGACATAATCTGTCTCTTTCTTTTTAATTCCTGTCGGTGATTCCTGCAAACTGTAATGGTAACTGCCTCTGCAAATGTATCAAGAATTGCCTGTGATTCATCTTTCGGGAATAGTTCATATATCGGGAAGTTACAATATGTACTAAAGAGCGGCAGCATTGACACCTGCATATCCCTTGTACCATTCTCATACCGGCTTAATGTTGTACGATCAATCTCAAGACAATCTGCCAATTCTGCCTGTGAAAGATTGAGTCTTCTTCGGTTGAATTCGAGACGTTCTCCAAGCTTTGTGAGAAAATCGGATATCATAGTACGTTTTTGCTCATCAGAGAGCTTCGTGATTGTTTTAAACATAAAAACTTCCAATAATTGTGACACTGTGGCACACATTTTATTGCATCATACGAAATTTCTAATATAAATGGAATCGTACAGACTACTGCGTTATAATATGCACAAAAAAATAGCACCAAAAGGATTGCAGCCTTCTGGTGCTGAAGATATACTTGCGTACATCCTTCTCTCAAAACTGTCTTTATCATAATAATAAATAGCCATGTTGTCAATATATATATCACATTTTCATATCCAATTTTTATGATGTACGCCTTGTATTCTATTGAACCACTAGGAGGTACTTGATTATTTCTACAAAAAACAACTGAATAAACATCTTGATGTAAACGATAGACTGGTCATTGAAAAAATGCTTGATACCAGAAATTCTCCTTCAGCAATAGCAAAGGCTCTTAACAGACCCCGAAAAACTATCACTACAGAGATTAAGAAGCATATAACCATGGAATCTACCGATAAAAATGATTGCTTAGAATACATCAATAAAACATGTAAGAAGCGTAATGCCTGCCCTCATTATTGCGACCATAAACTATGCCGTAACTGTAAAAGTGTTGCTTGTTACAAGGTATGTACGGATTATGTAAAAGCATTCTGTGATAAATTAAGTAAATCCCCTTATGTATGTAATGGATGCGAAAAGATGTATCGTTGTAATTATGATAAGCAATACTATAAAGCTCTAAAAGCTAATGCCATGGCAAATGCTACCTTACATGATAAAAGAGCTGGATTTGACCTTACAGAGATGCAATTAAAAGAGATAGATGATATGGTTTCGCCATTAATAAAGAAAGGGCATACACCTTATTCTGTGACACAGATTCTTGGTGATAGCCTGCCAATTTCAGAGTCTACTCTATACCGCTTGATAGATAAGCGAGCATTATCATGCATGAATCTTGATTTACCAGAGCGAGTGAAACGCAAGAACCCAAAGCTTAAGAAGTGTAAGAATAGAGATGCTTATGCAATCTTAACGACTGCAAAGGTCGGACATTTGTGGTCAGATTATCTGAAATACATAGCAGAGAATGATATTATGACAGTCCAAATGGACTGTGTGATTGGCAAGAAAACGGACAAAGCAACTCTTCTGACTCTGCATTGGGAAACACCTCATTTCCAGATAGCGGTATTATTAGACTCTCACACTGCCAATAGTGTTGTAAAAGCATTGGACAAGCTTGAAATCACATTAGGTTTAGAACTATTTCGAGAAATGTTCCCTATTATCTTAACCGATAACGGAGAGGAATTTACAGACATTGAAGGTATGCAAAGGTCATGTACTGTTAAAGGGGAAAATAGAACATTTGTATTTTTTTGCGAGCCGAATCGTTCCGAGCAAAAGGGGGAATGCGAGAGGAACCACAGATTGATGCGAAGGATTATCCCTAAAAGTACATCTTTAGAACCATATATGCAAGAAGATATAAATTTAATGGTTAATCATGTGAATAGTTATGTTAGAAAATCTCTTGGTGGAAAATGTCCTTTTGATTTAGCAAAGACATTATTTCCAGAGAATTTCTTTATATTGTTAGGATTGGAACAAATATCATCAAATGAAGTTGTAATGTTGCCATCATTGCTTAATTACGTTTACAAAAGATAACTTAAAAATATATCCACCTGTAAGGATGACCTTATAAGTGGATATATTTTCGCTAGAATTTTTCAAAGTAAAGGTAACAAATATTATTGTCAGAGTAAAAGTAACAATTTGTTACTTTAGGTATGAAAAATTACCAAAAATTTAATACTCATGTTAACCATACATTTAATTAGTAATTTATCACAACAGTTCTACAGTCCTCGCATATAGAAGCTGCCACGCTGGTTCGATGGCTCGGCTTCAAATCAGTTATTTTCACAAAACCATCTGCATTTTTGGCATTAGCAAATACTCCTGGCACCTCGTTCGCAAAGCTGAAGGCTCCATCCTTACTGCAAAAAAAGTAACCATCACGCATTTCTTTTCCACATTTCTGACACTTCATAGTATCTACCTCCCTATTCATCTACATTTTGTCGGCTCGATTTTAAAGCCTCCTGCATTCTTGCTTCAAAAATCTCTGCTTTTACAAGCGCAATTCCCTCATTATCATCTCCAAGAATAACCAGCCTGTCACCCTCCTTAAGATTAAAGGTATCCCTTGCCATTTTAGGTATCACAATCTGTCCCTTGCTACCTATGGTAACAGTTCCCCACAGGTGCTTTCCTACAGGAGCAGGTGGTATGCTCATATCACCAAGCTTCTCCTTTTGATGAATCAGGGAATCAATCGTAATTCCATAAAACTCTGCCAGCTTATCACACTTGTCGATGTCTGGATAGGTCTCTCCCTGCTCCCATTTTGAATAGGATTGTCGGGAAATTCCTATTACCTCTGCAACCTGCTCCTGAGTCAATCCCTTCATGTTGCGCAGAAGTATCAAATTGTCACTTAGCATTCCTTCACCTCCCTGTTTGTAATTATTATACAATCAGGTATGGGGCTTTTCTACCATGCAAACTTGTCAGAAAAGTAGAATTTGTGTTAATTTTATCTGCTTTATGCTTTTTTCACCTGTTTATAATATTGTTGAGCCGTAAGTTTATAAATCTCACTCACATACTCGTAATTATCCCATTTTCTAATCACTGTTTTGCTGCTATCATAGGCAAAGCCACATGACCTGCATAAATTAATTGAAACAGTATTTTCTTCCATCGCAGCATATATAAATTTATCCCCATGCAATTCATCAAATACAATACTTAATAGCAAAAGTAACAGTTCTTTTCCATATCCTTTTCCCTGACACTTTCTCGCTATGCACAATCCAGATTCTGCATAATCAGAATCAGATACTTTTTTAACTCCTGCAAATCCGATTGCCTCATCAGTTTCCTTATCATACACCAGAAATCCCATATTACTTTTTTGATATTCAATGCTTTGCTGCATCATTATTTTCGCATCATCCAAATTGTCTATTGGTTTAAAATTCATATACTTACTTATTTCTCTGTCACTCCATACATTTTGATACATGGCAGCTGTATCATCCATGCATGCTTTCTTCAAATAAATGTGCTCTGCTTCGTAAACATTCATAATTCTTTCCTCCTCTAAATAGCAAAAAAGGCTCCCCGAAAACTCGGGAAGCCTTAATTTACTGTATTGTATAACTATCTAAGATAATTACTCGATAACTGTAGCAACACGTCCAGATCCTACTGTACGTCCACCCTCACGATACTTTAATCCCGTTTTTCCTTATATTTTTTATGGTTTTTCTCTCCAAA
>CAVKUD010000200.1:0-5192 GCA_963659315.1 Senegalimassilia sp.
TATATAGCCTGTGTAATATGTGACATCATATACAGCCTTTTCGTCTACAAGTGTGTAATTAATCTGTGATGAATCAAACTCTACAGTTGCTACATTGCCCTTTTCCAGCTGCTGGATAAATTCGGTGTATGTAACCTCCTGTGTACTCAGGTCTGAAAATTTGTTTGTCACAAGTGATACGACAAACAATACCATGAGCGATACGAGTATAAAACTCATTATCATCTGCCCATTATTGTTGTTCTTTTTTCCATTATTATTGTTATTATTTGACCCCTGGTTGTTATCCATAGTTCCTCCAAGTATTCATTAAGTTCTATAAAATCCTTTTTATTATAAGAAAAAGAAGCGGTAAAATCAACCGCTCCTTTATAAACAAACTATTAAAACTCAATAAAAATATTACTTATTTACCTTTGTAGCCGCCTCAATGAAGCCCTTGAAGAGTGGATGTGGGCGGTTTGGACGGGATTTAAGCTCTGGATGAGCCTGTGTTGCAAGGAACCATGGATGGTCTGGAATCTCAACCATCTCTACGATTCTGCCATCTGGTGATGTTCCGCAAAGCTTCATTCCATTTTCCACAAGCACAGCTCTGAAGTCGTTGTTTACCTCATATCTGTGACGGTGACGCTCGTTGATATTCTCTGTTCCATATACCTCATATGCCTTTGAAGTCTTGTCAAGTACACATGGATATGAACCAAGTCTTAAAGTACCACCGATATCCTCTACTCCATTCTGGTCTGGCATAAGCGCAATAACAGGATGCGTTGTATTAGGGTCAAGCTCGATAGAATGAGCATCATGGAAGCCGCATACGTGGCGGGCATACTCAATGATAGACACCTGCATACCAAGGCAGAGTCCAAGGTATGGAATCTTGTTCTCTCTTGCATATTTTGCAGCAGAAATCATTCCCTCGACACCTCTGTCACCAAATCCACCAGGAACAATAATTCCCTGCTGGTCGCCAAGGATTTCCTCTGCATTATCATCATTTAAAAGCTCTGAATCAACCCACTTGATGTCAACTGTAGCATGAGCAGGTATACCACCATGCTTTAATGCCTCTACAACTGAAATATAGGCATCATGAAGGGCTGTATATTTTCCGACAAGGGCAATCTTTACTTCCTTGTCAGGATGGCGTAAGTCTTCTACCATCTGTGTCCAGTCAGCAAGGTCTGGCTCTGGGCAGTCAAGCTTTAAGCACTCGCAGGCAACCTTTGCAAGGTTTTCCTTTTCCATGGCAAGAGGAGCCTCATATAAGTACTCAACGTCAAGGTTCTGGAGCACGTGTGAATTTGGCACGTTACAGAATAAGGCAATCTTATCCTTAATACCCTGATCCAGTGGCTGTTCTGAACGGCATACGATAATATCTGGCTGGATTCCCATTCCCTGAAGCTCCTTAACGCTTGCCTGTGTAGGCTTTGTCTTAAGCTCGCCTGAAGCCTTGATGTATGGGATTAAGGTTACGTGACAAAGGATTGCATTCTCATGTCCTACCTCGTGCTGGAACTGTCTGATTGCCTCAAGGAAAGGCTGTGACTCAATATCGCCGACTGTTCCCCCAACCTCGATGATAGCGATAGTTGTATCATCAGAAGTGAAATCTCTGTAAAATCTGCTCTTAATCTCATTTGTAATATGAGGAATAACCTGAACTGTTCCTCCGCCGTAATCACCACGACGCTCCTTCTGTAATACTGACCAGTATACTTTTCCAGTAGTTACATTTGAGTTCTTTGTAAGACTCTCATCGATAAAACGCTCATAATGACCAAGGTCAAGGTCTGTCTCTGCACCGTCATCTGTTACAAACACCTCTCCATGTTGGATAGGGTTCATTGTACCTGGATCAATGTTGATGTATGGATCAAACTTCTGCATTGTCACCTTATAACCACGAGCCTTTAAGAGACGTCCAAGGGATGCAGCTGTGATTCCTTTTCCAAGACCGGATACAACACCACCGGTGACGAAGACATATTTTACAGCCATAATTTTCCTCCTTAAGAATATAAATAATCTAATTTAATCATTTTAACATTAACCAAAATATTATACTGCCTTACCCTCAAATATGCAAGACAGTATTTTAAGCTTTTACATCTGATGACGGACTACCTTATACTCGTCTCCGTTTCTGAAAAACGGACATTCCTTATAGTTGCTCTGCACAAAACGAGCCATATCATCCTCGTCCATATTTACAGAGCAGTAGTACTCCTCGTCATTCTCATCATATTCATTATATGCACAGAAATCGCAGCTTGCCATGTCATACCTCCTACAACTTTGCAATCTTTGGAGCAATCTTGGCATCATAGACAAGTCCCAGGAAGTCCTTTCTGAGCTTAGTCTTTGTCTCCCAGTAAATCTCTGTTATCTCGTCACCATTTGATGTGGTGGTGGAAACATCCATAACCGCATCCAGCACCTCTGGATTTATGGCATCCATAACCTCATCCAGCGTGTCCTCAAACTCACAGTAGACATCACTGTTAAGGTATATCACGAAATTTTTACGGTTAAGCTTTGTTATATCTGTCTCATCTGTGAAAAGTTCCTCAAGGCTTCTGTCCGCAATTGCTTCAAATTCCTTCTTTACATCTCTGTAATCTATCTCACAATAGTTTTCCTTAAAAAATACTTCAAATACTTCTTTTGTTATCTCTGCCATTCTATCTCCTGATTTAATATAAGGCTCAGTCTTACACAAACTGATTCTTTGCCTCATCATATGAATAATTTATTTTGCCCAGATTATCAACTATTTCCTGCTTTGAAACCATATGGGCTTTTGCCAGCTCATCAAGGTTTGGATATACATCCCTGAGCTGGGTGTTTACCACACTGAGCAGCATAACAGGGTCCTTTGGTAAATTCATATATGCCTCCTAATCTTCAAACACATGCTTAATACTGTCATAATGTAAAAATACCCCCTGCGCCGCAAGCTCCTTTATCTCATCAAGGCTTGCAATCTTAAAGCCCAGAGCCTCCTCCTTCTGGATTGTCACATCACTCTCGTCAAAATCCAGATTAAATCTGTAGACATCCACAAAATAGTTGTCTCCCTCATCCGGATTGTCCCTGCGGTAAGTATAGGCAAGTCCGCCAGCAGCCTGGGATACATCAAGTCCTACCTCTTCCTTTACCTCTCTGCATACAGCCTCAAATGAATCCTCACCTGCCTGGGCTGCACCGCCTGACACTTCCCACCAGCCCGGCGCCCATGCCTTTGTCATGACACGCTGTGTGATTAAAAATCTGCCATCCGGTCTTTTGATTATGCCCAGCACAGAGAGATGGTAGTCTCCCGGCTTCATAGTCCAGTCGTTTCTCTCCATGGTGCGGCCAGTCTTTTGTTTATTTACATCATATATATCCCATAATTCCATTTTCATAGTCTCCATTTTTATCTGCTTTTGTGCCTGTGTTTTCATAGTCATTACAGATTTAAGTATAACACGCACACGGGAAAGTGTTCAACTTCTTTCTGAGTTCTTTGCTGCCTGGCAGATAAAACTCCATCAGGTGCCAGAACCGCTCATTATGGCTTGGCTCCAGGAGATGGGTAAGCTCATGCACAACCACATACTCCAGACATTCGTCAGGCACCATTGCCAGGGCAAAATTAAAGTTAAGATGATGTGAATTCACATTGCATGAGCCCCATCTGGTTTTCATCTTCTTAATTGTAAAGCCATCTGAGTTTACCTTCATGACAGGCTCCCATTTTGCTATCAGCTCCTCTATCCTTTTCTTTAGAGCATAGCACAGCTCCCTCTCCTGAAAGGGGGCAAGCACTGGAACCTCCTTTTCCTTTTCCATAAGCTTTTCTGCCCTGCTCTTAGCATCATTAATCCAGTCCCTTCTGCCTTTTATAAAAGCTATAATCTGGGCATCCTTCATCTTAAGAGGAGCGCTGACCTCGATTCTTGCATCATCCTTTTTGATGCGCAGGTACATGTTTTTTATTTTCTTTCTGCTGACGTGGATTGTATTGCCGTCAACTTCGATTTCGTATTGCTTGTTCATATTTATATTACCTGTATCTTTTTACTTTCCTGTCAACCCAGAATGTCTTCCAGATATTTTCTGTACTGCATTTTCAAATCCTCTGGTGCATATATGCTGATTTTCCCTGCAAAACCCGTAAGCCAGCCAAAGAACTGGTTGCTGACCTGTATATTAGCTCTGGCAAGCACATGCCCCTCATCATACTGCCTCATGGCAACATCTGTGCCAAACCTGTCTACTATGACACCTGTAAGTGCTTCCTCACACATGAGCTGCACAGTCCTCTCCTTGCCTGCAAACATGCCAAAGGTCTTTTTGGATAAGGCTGCCACATCTATTTTTTCAAATTCTTTTTTTCCGCTCCGGCTTTTCTCTCCCGCCTCGATTTGCAGCATCTTATCCACCCTGTAGTACTTTATCTTTTCAGCCTCATCATCATAGGCTATGAGATAATACTTCTGGTCATCCCAGGTCAGCAGCCATGGACTCACCTCATAGACCGCCCCGCCCTTTCTGGGAACCATATTTTTATTCACATCCCACTCGAAATACTTAAATCGGACTGTGACATTTGATGCCATCGCTTCATATATGATATCTACGCTGTAATAGATATTTTCGTTTACTGCCTTGTTTCTGTCAGAAACTACCACCTGACGCTGAAGAGTCACCGCCTCTTCCCTGGTAACAAGCTTTTCAAGCTTTTTGATAAGCTCTCTGGATTTTTTCGTGGTTATGAATTTAGAGGACTGCACCAGGTCAACGAGAAGTTTGACCTCTGCCAGCTCAAAGTCCCGGTCTGCCAGGTAGTAGCCGCCATTTCGTCCATCGACCTTTACTATATCCATTCCAAAGTCTATCAGGGTTTCGATGTCGTTATACACCGCCTTGCGCTCGGCGTGGATGTCCTCGGCTGCCAGATTGTTGATTATCTGGGTGGCGGATATGGCGTGGTCGGCGTCGGTGTGGTTTTTTAGCATTTGGATTATGTATAGGAGTTTTTGTTTTTGTTTTGGGGATTTTGGCATATTGGGTGTCCTCTCATTGCTATAAACTATAAATTACTGGGGGGTGTGGAGGATATTGAACTGGGATAGTTAAAGTCCTGGGACAGGTTTCGGATATAATATTTTCTAAATGTTCTAATATAAGTTTATTAT
>CAVKUD010000201.1:0-5186 GCA_963659315.1 Senegalimassilia sp.
CTGCCATATCTGTATCACGGATACGAGACTCAGCAGATGTTGTATTCTCTACTACATTGTTTAAATTGTCGATTGTGTGCTCAAGTCTGTTCTGTACAGCACCGAGTGAAGAACGCTGTGATGAAACCTTTGAAATAGCTTCTGAAATACGGTCAATAGCAGCAGTTGCATCGTCCTCAGTATCAACCTTAAGATTTTTAACACCTATACCAGCTGCACTCATTGAATCAATATTAACTGCAATTTTATTATCGGATGCAGAATCTGCTCCTACATGAAGATTAAATGAAAGCGCACCATTTACATCAAACTGCTCAAGATAGCCTGTTCCATCTACTTTTGCAGCATTTGCCGCTGTAATTGCTACATTAGTTTCAGAGCCTGCTGTAGCAGTTCCTTTTTCACCAGCATCACTTGTATAGTAATTTGTAGCAGCTGTTTTTCCATCAGCGTTCACACCAGCTAAAACATTCTCAGCAGATACTTCTTTTCCATCCTTATCATATAACTTTGTAACGTAGTCATAATCTTTTCCTTTAGTAGCAATATCAGCATCATCCTGTTTTGTACCCGCAGCGGCAGCTGCTTTAGTATAAAGCTTTTCGCCAGATGCCAGCGCCTTTTTCAAGTCATCGCCAGTTATTTCAGCTGTTGAACCCTCCTGATAAAATTTAGTACCAGTTTTAAATGCATATCCAGATTTCATAAAAGTTGACTTTGCAGCTGTCTGAGAATTTCCTTTAAGAAGGTATGTCTCATTGAACTTTGTTGTCTCAGAAACACGATCGATTTCAGTTGTGAGCTGGTCAATCTCGTCCTGAATAGCCTGTCTATCTGTGTTTGAATTTGTTCCGTTTGCAGACTGTGTTGCAAGCTCGTTCATACGCTGTAACATTGAGTGAACTTCTGTCAAAGCTCCTTCAGCTGTCTGTACTGCTGATACTCCATCCTCAGCGTTTGTAGAAGCACGGTCAAGACCACGAATCTGCTTTCTCATCTTCTCAGAAATTGTAAGTCCTGCTGCGTCATCTGCTGCACGGTTAATCTTGTAACCAGAAGATAACTTCTCTGTGCTCTTTGCCTGTGCGTTTGATGTAATGTTTAACATTCTGTTGGCATTTGCTGCCTGCATATTGTGTTGTACTACCATAATTTTTACCTCCGTGTAAAAAACTTTAATTTTGTTGGTGAGGCTTAGGTATCTATGCCCGAAACCGGCGCCAAAATAGTTTCTTCCACAGAAGCCTTTACCTCGTGTCAATGTCAAATCCGTTTATACATTGACTTTTAACTATTCAGTTTTAATTGTTAAGCTTTTAACAAACATACATTTATTAGCCAGCTTCCATATATAATAAGTACGCCCCCTAGTCGGCATACGTTATTACCTAATTCAGGCGCTCGTATCACTTGCCCTCTCTCTTGCCCTGCGCTTTCTCACGCATGATGATTCCGACAATCTCTTTCTTTGCTTCCTCTGAGATTCCCTTGTCAACGTAATAAGAGTCCTTGGTCTGTTTTCTTCCTCCAGCATTGCTGCGGACTATGGACACCTCTCTCGGCGCATCAATCATCAGATGGGCATTTCTCGCTGAGCCGCCAGTAAATACCACCCGGATGTTTTCTCCTATATCCAAGTATTCTCCTGGCTGTAGTGTGAGTTTTAGCATTTTTAACCTCCTTGTTTATACATATTCCTTTATCTTGTGGGTAAAATAATTTTGTGTGATTTATGTAACACATTAGATAATGTGTTACCTTTTTTGATTTGACTGCTTAAATACAGATGTTTCTAAAGACTTCATCCCTGTCATCCTGCTGGATTCCCAGGTAACGCTTGGTAATTGTAAATGACGAGTGATTATAGATTTCCATAAGCATGACTGGCTGCACCCCCTGCTGCCAAGCCTGATAACCAAAGGTCTTTCTGAGGGAATGTGGGCTTATAACTCCTTGTAATCCACAGGCTTCTGCCGCCCTGCTTATGATTCTCCACGCCTGCACTCTCGATATCGGTGTGCCATGTGGACCGGCAAATAAATATCTTTCCTCTGATACCCAGCCTTTTATTTGGGCACATATTTTATAACATTGTAAGGTATCAATTATATTTTTGTTCATGTATATGCGGGAGCTTTTCCCTGTTTTTTGTTCGCTGAGCTGTATGTGGCACCTAAACTTGTCTTTTTCAAAGTCATATACATCCTGCCATTGCAGTGTCAAAATATCTGATATTCTCAGGGCGGTATTTAACCCCAGGCACAATAGGGTGTAGTTTCTTATGTTTGGTTTTTCATAAATAAAATAATTTTTGAATCTCTCTAGCTCTTGTTGTTCCCTTATTGGTTCTGCTGTGTTCATGGTTTATCCTCCACTTTCTGTATTTATGCTTTGTAGTTGAGTCTACATATAAACTTTAATTTTTTTCAAATTAGGGGTTAAGCTTTTTGAAGTAGTGACGATATATATTGTGTAAAATAAAAAAGGTAACACATTATCTAGTGTGTTACCTTTTTTGTTGCTATGTTTCTGTCTTAATTATAAAATTATGCTATGCCAGTGTTGGCAGTTTATATCCCGCTTTCTCCATCCGCTCAAGGAACTCAGCTTCTGTGATTGAAAGCTTTTCTGCGCCTCGTTTTACTCCATAATCGCCATCCTGGACGCTTTGGAAGATTTCTATTTCACGACCACGAGACAATCCCTCGGAAATACCCGCCTCGTGTCCTTCCTCACGACCTTCTTCTCTTACCTCGTCCCATAATGTACACATTTTTTGTTCACCTGCCTTATTGTAATTTATACTAATTTTTGTAGCCGCTGCCACAACATTAATTACACTTTCATCAATCACTGTATGCTGTTCATACACCTCAAGAAGTCTTTTTCGTTCCTGCCTATCCTTATTCATATCATATACTATAGACATTACCTTAAACAAGTCAATATTATGACAGCAAAAAAGGCTCCAGCCCTGCACACTCACGCAGAACCTGGAGCCTTTAATATATATAGTTTTTAGATTAGAAAAGATCTACACGACCACTGAACTTGTCGTTGATTACATAGTAAGCAGAGTATTCTTCTGGCTTAAGATAAACATTAATCTTCTTGATTGTTCCAGCCTTATGTCCCTCTGAAACAAACTGGGTCTTAACTCTCTCTGTAACCTTTGCCAGATCAGACTCATTGTTCTGATACTGTATGATAACCTGTGGTTCAACTGATGTTGTCTTTGCTGCTGCCTTTGCTACTGTCTTCTTTGCTGTAGCTTTTGCAGCGGTCTTTGCTGCTGTAGCCTTCTTGGCTGTTGTCTTTGCTGCTTCTTTCACCTTTGCCTCAGCTGCTTTTGCTGTTTCCTTTGCAGCCTCTTTTACCTTTGTCTCAGCTGCCTTTGTTGTTGCCTTTACAGCATCCTTTACCTCAGTTGCCTTTACATTTTCCTTTACTTCCTTACTCTGCATACTAATTCCCTCCTTAAGTACACAACTACTTATTCACACACTAAAAACTTCTCAATTGCATCAAGTGCTTCCATCTCATCATCACCCTTTGTGACGATATCAACAGACATTCCCTCTGAAGGATTGAATGCCATGATGCCCATAATGCTCTTCGCATTAATTTTACGATTGTCACTCTCCAATGTAATCTCGCTGTTGAACTTGCATGCCACCTGTACAAGCTCTGCTATTGGATTATCATGACTATCTGTTACGTTTGACACTACAATACTTTTCTTACTCATATGTTCTCCTTTACCGACTCGGTTCATACATATTTGAATATATCGCAATTAATCAGGGTTTGCAACATGTCTACAGCTTTTCTGTTAAACTTTAACTAAGCCCCGAATAAAAAACATGTTATATTAGTAAAAATCACAACACTATTTTATATATGTGATGAATTTATTTCCACCTTTTGTGAATAAAGTATCAGCTTCCTCAAAACTCATACTAGCATTTGTATTAGTTGAAGGGTCATAATAGTACAGAGTTTCCGTTGACGAATATCCAGTTACAAGGATTGCACTGTCACTTCCTGTCATTGCAAATACCGGAGTTCCATTACTCAGATAGAATAATAGCTCTTCTGAGCCTACACCTGAAATATCCAGAACGATTGCATCCTCCATGGTGCTTTCCAGTACATTCTTGGCAGAGTTTCCTACCTGGACAAGTTCGCTTACACTAACTGTAATTCCATTATATTCAAGCATAGCAGACAAGGCTCCCACTACGCTGCCTGCTCCTGCATCAGCCTCTGAGCATGATATACCCTGGAAGGCACTCTGGGATGTCTTTCTGGCTCTCATCCATATATAGTTCTGCTTGGAATCTATTACTACTCCCAGCCTCTTATTTGCCAGATTTATGGCATCGGAAATACTGTCTGTTGCCAGCTCTACGTTACCCTTTACATACACATAGAAGCGCTCACCACCTGTTTTTTCCAGATTAACAGTCCTGTCCTCTTCCACAAGCACGCCCTTTGACGCCACCTTTTTAAGCTTTGATGATGCCCTTGTGGCACTAAACTGTAATTGCACCTGGGTCTCCTTGATTTCCATTGCAGAGGTTTTCACGCTTACATTCTTATTTGAATCAGCTTCCCTGTTCATGATTGAATCTGAGCCTGTGGATACATACTGCCCATCTGTGCCCAGTCCAAACAAGGCTATCTGGATTGTATAGTCCTCTATGTCAATGCTCTGGATATAGCCTGACGATGGAGAATAGGTCTTTAGCTCTTTTTCGTTCTCCACATCTATTATCTTTAAAGTGTGCATAGGAAAAGTCACATTTCCTGCCTGGTCTGTTATCACATCACTGCTGTCCGCTATTCCATATATAAAGTCCTCGCCTATAAATCCAAGAGGTCTTACATAGGTTCCGCTGTCGGCAGTGATTGTAAAGGAATTACCATCCTTAAGGTTTAGGATGTTCACCTCTGTACACGAATATTTATTATCTGGCTCAACCCATGATACATACTTGTTTGAGGCTGCAACCGCATAGCAGTCGCTGTCTAAGCCCTGTACCATCTTCTTAACAGAAAAATCAGAGAGGTTTATCTTATATATATTTCCCTCCTGCATGAGATAGAACATGCCCACGTCATCCTGATATATGAGCTGTCCCATCTCAGCCTTAAGAATCTCATATGACGCATCTGACGGGATA
>CAVKUD010000202.1:0-5178 GCA_963659315.1 Senegalimassilia sp.
TTTTGCATATAATACTTACAATAAATTAAAAAGGAAGTAACTGCCATGTATGAAACAAGAACAGTAGAATTCAAGGAATCAATCACAAATACCTTTTTAAAAACAGTAAGCGCCTTTTCTAATTATGATGGTGGAGTAATTTATTTTGGAATTGATGATAATGGTAATGTCAAAGGACTTTCTGATGTAAAGCAGTCCTGTCTGGATATAGAAAATAAAATCAATGACAGTATCACGCCACAGCCCGATTATAAACTTGATATACAGAGCGATAACACAATAAAATTGATTGTACAAAGTGGTATTCAAAAACCATATTTATATAAATCAAAGGCATATAAGCGAAATGATACAGCGACCATAGAAGTAGACACATTAGAGCTTTCAAGACTTATTCTGGAAGGAAAAAATATAAAATTTGAAGAGCTTCCATGTAGTGACCAGACATTAACATTTGAAATTCTGCGTCAAAAGCTAAAGGAGTATATACAAATAGAGACCTTTAATCAGGATACGCTTAAGACATTAAATTTATATAACGAGGCAAATGGCTATAATAATGCAGCGGAACTGCTTGCTGACAAAAATCATTTTCCGGGAATCGATATTGTGAAGTTCGGTGAAAATATCAGCATCATTCAGAAGAGAGCAACCTTTGAAAATATATCAATTCTGGATGTGTATGATAAGACGATAGATACATTCAGAGATTACTACAAATATGAAGTAATACAGGGTTCAGAGAGAAAAAGCATAGAGAAAATACCTGAAGCGGCATTCAGAGAAGCTATTGCCAATGCGCTTATTCATAGAGCATGGGATGTGGAATCCCAAATCAGAGTGTTAATGTTTGATGATAGAATAGAGATAATTTCACCGGGAGGATTACCATCTGGGATAACAGAAGAAGAGTACTTATCAGGAAAACTATCCGTGTTAAGAAACAGAAATCTTGCAAACGTATTTTATAGATTAGGCTTTGTCGAGATTTTTGGAACTGGAATCACAAGAATAAAACAACTGTATAATGATGGACTAAGGAAACCTGTCTTTGAAGTATCGCAAAATACAATAAAGATTACTTTACCAGTTTTTGAAGAAAACCTGAGCTTAACAGAAGATGAAATATCGGTATATAAAATATTAAGCAAGAATGTGTTAAAATCGATTAGTGAGATAGCACCGTATGTACCTTTTGGAAAATCAAAAACAACTCAGTTATTAAAAGATATGATTCAAAAGGGGATTGTGGAAGTTGAAGGTAAGGGTAGAGGAACGAAATATATTTTAGGAGGACATAAATGACAGAATGGGAAAAAGCACAGAACGGATATTTGTATGATGCAAATTACGATAAGGAAATAGTAGAAGCGAGAATACGTTGTGCCGATTTGTGCTATGAATTCAATAATTGCAAACCGTCCGATGTGGAAAAACAGAACGCTTTACTGAAGCAGATTCTTGGAAGCATGAAAGGGGAGCCTGTAATTACAGCACCATTTTACTGCGATTACGGATTTAATATTTCAGTAGGCGAAAATTTCTACACAAATCACAATGTCACGATACTTGATGGAGCAAAGGTTACTTTTGGAGACAATGTGTTTATAGCGCCAAACTGTGTTTTTTCTACGGCGGGGCATGCAATAGACAGTGAGCAGAGAAATCAAGGGCTTGAGATTGCTTTGCCGATTACAGTAGGAGACAGTGTATGGATTGGGGCAAATGTATCTGTGTTACCTGGTGTAAGAATTGGCAGTAACACAATTATTGGTGCAGGCAGTGTGGTAAATAAGGATATACCTGAGGGTGTAATTGCTGTGGGCAATCCTTGTAAGGTTATCCGTAAAATTACAGATGCGGACAAGAAAAAATATCCGATATTTGAGGAGAAATAAAATGACACAAAAAGAACTGACGTATATCAATACCGCTTATCGCCGTCTGGAATCAAAACAGGCAGAGATTGTCTGCGCCCTGTCTCACAGAATTTTTGAAGTAGTATCTGGTTGGTATAACGGACATTATCACAAAGATGAAAATGAGAAGTGGGTTAGAGAATCCTATCCCATCCCAGTGATTGATGTAAAAGGGTTTTGCGATATTGAGATTCCGTTTGATAAAATTACTATATCAACAAAGTTGAAGCGAAATGTAGCTTTGGAGTATTCTTTTGAAAAGTTTGCGGGATATGAATTTGAGGCATATGGTGTTGATGATTACCTTACGGATTTCTATCATTCTGGACAGACAGTGCAGGATTTGAAAGAGAATATCCGTGCCTGCGATGAAAAAGAAATTGGATTTTCATTTGTTTTTCCGTTTGATGTGGATGGAAAACAGATTTTTGAGTTTGTGAAACTGCTTCGGAGAGAAGGGTTTTATTATTGATGGTGCATTATTTTAGGAGGACATAAATGTGTATGGACGCAAAATTTGCTAGAAGATTTCAATCTTTTTGTAATTCGCTGGATGCCTTGGCAGAAGCCAGACAAAGAGACCTTTCAGATTCATTTGTGCTTAGTGGAACAAGTGTCAGGTTCAGTATCACATTTGATTTGTCATGGAAGGTGATGAAGGATATTCTGGTGCAATATTATAGTATTACAGGGTTTGTGGCAGGCTCACCAAGGGAGGTTTTGCGTGAGTCATTTAAGGCAAATCTTATTTCGGATAATGCGTGGATGGATATGCTCAAGGTAAGAAATGAGCTGTCGCATGATTATGATTGTGAGATTGTGAAGACACATTGTAATACGATTGTGGAAAAATATATTGATTTGTTTTATGAGTTTGAGGAGAAAGTGAAGGAGCTTTTGAAAGAAGCACGGTAATTGTAAATTGAGGAGAGAAAATGTTAAGTACATGCACAAAAGCTGATTTTTTAAAATATAGCGATTTTGCCTATGAGCTGGCAAGTGATTTGACCAAGTCCAGCTACCCTACATATTGCGATGGCATAAAGACAAAGGCGATGTTCATGGAGCGGTCTTTAAAAGCCTTTGAGCGGGATACGGAAGACATGCTTTTGTTTGAGTATGGAGCGAAAGTGCAGGGAGTGATTCATTATTCATGGATTCCAGAGGACAATTACTTGTCTATAAACAGCTTTAACATAAATGAAGCTACAGAAGTGGCACTGACAGAATTTTTGGAGTATATCGGAGAAAAGTTTAAAGGTTATGACATATTTATGGGATTTCCAGCTGAAAATAAAGCTGCTGTGGAAATTCTCTCAGCAAAAGGCTTTGAGCTTGTAGGTGACGACTACAATAATACAGCCCATCTTGATAAGCTTGATAATTTTCAGGTAAGCGATAAGATTATAGTAATCGGAAAAGACAATTTCGCAAGCTTTAAGATACTGCATGACCAGATAGATGGCGATATGTATTGGAATTCAGAGAGAATGTTTAAAGTCTTGGAAAACTGGAGAATATTTGTCAGGGAAGAGGCTGGAGAACCCAAGGGAGCGGTTTATTATACAACTGCTAAGGATGACTGGTATGAGATTTTCGGCATTGACATGAACAAGGGTGAATATGATTCGGATTTGTTTAAGGAATTAATAAATGCCGCATTAGCTGATGCAAAGAGCAGAGGTGGCAGAGTCATGACCTTCTTTTGTGATGAAGAGGGTGAGGCGGACGCAAAAGAATGTGGATTTGAATGTGTGGGAAAGTATCTCTGCTTTGAAAGTCATCTAAGCTAATCAACCCACAAGGAAATTACAGGAGAGAACCATGGCACAGGAAAATATAGGCTCATTTATACAAAAGATGCGCAGAGAAAATGAAATGACACAAAAAGAGCTGGCAGATATCCTGCATATCAGCGACAAGACAATCTCAAAATGGGAAACTGGTAAGGGTGTGCCGGATGTTTCCTATATGGAAGATTTGTGTGCAGCTTTACATATCAGTATCAACGAGCTGCTTTCCGGAGAGAAGCTTCCGCCAGAGGAATATCCCAAAAGGGCAGAGGATAATATGCTCTATCTCCTACAGGAAAATCATGAGACCAAAAAGCAAAACCGCTGGTCTTTAATCCTGGGAGGTATTTTACTGGTTTTGGGAGTGGCAGGGTTATTTTTGATATCTGGGTCAAATATGACCTGGTATCTGGATATGCCGTCGCTTCTGGTTCTGGCTTGCATCTGCGCAGCATTGACTCTTTTTTCCGAAAAAAGGACAAAAAGAGAAGTGATTACATTCTTGCGCAGGATTGTGATTCCAGTTGGTATATGTGAAAGTCTGGTAGCGGTGGTTTGTGTCATTGGAAATATGAAAAGCACGATTGTTCTTGGTGCCAATCTGGCAGTCTGTATCTTATCGGTATTGTATGCGCTGATTGCTTATATCGTCCTGTTTTTGCTAGAACAACGTATGTAGTAGAGGCGAAAAAGCAAAGAGTAGAGTCATTCTACGATTCGTAGGTTTTCTCTACGCCCCATATCCCCTATGCTTTTATCATAACAAATGAGACAAGGAGTGATAAAAGATGAAACTAAACAAGGCTGGGATGATGGGATTTTTCCTTTGCTTTATGGCAATCATATTTGGAGTGGCAACCAACGGAGGTTTATCGTCAATTGTTGATTATCTGCATTTGCCGTCCTTTATTTTGACGGCGGGAGGAGCACTTTGTGCGGTACTTACCACGGCAGACTCTTTTGAGGACTTTGCATACGGAGCCAAAGGTCTGTTGGTTGCTTTTCAAAATAATGAAGTAGATGCTGGACAGCTGACACAGACAATTTTACAAATGTCAGATACTGCGAGAAAAGAAGGACTGCTGGCACTGGAGGATACAACTCAGGATTTGGGCAACCCTTATCTGGAAAAGGGTATCCGCCTGGTTGTGGATGGTTCAGACATGGAGCTGGTCAGAGACATTATGGAAGCAGAGTTGACGCATACCTATGAGTGCAATAAAAAGCGTGTGAAATTCTGGGAGGATTTTGGTGCCTATGCGCCTGCCTGGGGTATGGTCGGAACATTGATCGGACTCATTAATATGATGAAAACCATGGGCTCGGATCCTTCGGCAATCGGTTCTGGTATGTCACTGGCGCTGATTACGACCCTCTATGGCTCTATTATTGCCAACTGGATATGTATTCCTATTGCACGCAAGCTGGAAAAGAGCGGAGCGGCAGAGGCACTATCCATGGAGCTT
>CAVKUD010000203.1:0-5114 GCA_963659315.1 Senegalimassilia sp.
GACTCTCATTACCGGCATTTTTTTCCTGCTCCTTAAGAGACAGTTCGAAATATTCGATGGACTGTTCGAAAGCCCCTAATTTCTGGTATTCTGCTCCGATGTTATTGTAAATCTTAGCAGCTATAATTGAGACATCATTCTGTGTAGCTATGGAAAGACCCGAAAGATAATGCTCAAGTGCCATCATCTCGTTACCTATCCCGCCATAGATAATGCCGGTCAGATTCTCCAATTCACAATATAACCGGGCATCTGCCGCCGGACTAATCTGCGTTGCTGCACGCTTTGCAAGGGTGAGAGCGTCACCATATTTGCCGTCAATTGTCAGTTTTAAACTCTCTTCGTAACATTCCCTGCCAAAGGAACTTACATCTATCGTTTTGTCTGGTGTATTATTATGGATTCCATTTAAAAGTTTATTAAAATCATCTACACTCATCGGACGGTAGAAAAAATATCCCTGAACGATATCGCAGTCCGCCTCTTTCAGAATGTCGAGCTGTTCCGTGTTCTCAACACCTTCTGCAATAAGTCCGAGTTCAAGAAGCTGTGCCATCTGTATGACAGATTCGATGATATTACGTCCTTTCGCACTATTTTCCTCGGTCAGATCAAAAAACTTCATATCAAGCTTTATCACATCTGCTTCAATGTCTTTTAAAATATTGAGTGCAGAATAGCCGCTTCCAAAATCATCGATTAAAATCATAAAGCCGGAAGCTTTTAACTGATTGATGGATTCGTAGATGGCAGCATTATCATTGACAAAGGCAGACTCTGTAATCTCAATGTGGATATATTCCGGTGCCACATCATATCGACTGCTCAAATCTGTCATAGTCTGATACACATCGATTTTACTGAAATCCTCTCTGGATACGTTAATCGAAATCGGTACGATGTCAAGCCCTTCCTGCTGTCTTTGTGCCTGCAGGGCGAATACACACTCCCAAAGATACCGGTCAAGCTGTGTTACAAGTCCGTTTTGTTCCAGTGCAGGAATAAATGCCCCCGGTGAAATAAAGGTTCCATCATGAATCCACCTCGCCAATGCCTCAGCTCCGACAACTGTATTTTTCGACACGGAATACTGTGGTTGTAAATAAATTATAAATTCCCTTTTCTCGATATATTCCTGTAACTTTTCTTTTGTTAATGAATCTACCATAACTCATTATCCTTCCCTCTTACATGATACTATAATATAGCATGTTTTATGGTCAAATACAAGATTTCAGCTCTTGAGTTTCCGCAAAACGTAATATTGCAAAGCCCCCTGTAATTTGATATTATTAAGCTAAATAACAGTGGCGGCGAGGTATTCACATTATGAATGTTACTATAGAACAAACCTTTTATATTATTATAAGTCTGATGTGTGTGATGATTCTGGGGGTAATGCTGTGCCGTCTTTTGAGAGTTGCTGACAAGCATCTGAAAGCAAAGTCCCTTATTATCTGTAATGTTCTGGCTATTGTCGTCTGTGCCGTAGACCTTGTTTCAGGGTTCATATATTATGGAGCCCTGCAGGAGAGCAGGACATTTACATATGCTGTCAGCCTGACTGCGCATTTTTCACTGTTGTTCTTATCCTATTTCTGGTTTTTGTACTCTGAAGGAGTACAGAAGTCATGGTTTATAAAGACCCGTCAGAATCAGCTGCTGAGTGCAATACCAGGTCTTGCCATAGGATTGTGCCTGATTAGCAATTATTATACCAAAATCATATTTTTTATAGATGATGAGGGGATTTACCACAGGGGGATTTTATTTGAACTGTTCATATTTCTTGAATGCTCCTATGCCATTTTCAGTGCTCTGAAGGCTCTGCATCTCTCTTTTACAGAAGAACATTATGAGGATAGAAATAAGCTTCGTATAGTGGCATCCTTTGTCTGTCTGCCTATTATCAGCTCAATTATACAGCAATATATGGTGGTTTCACCTATTATTTCCTGTGGCATTACTATGGGATTTTTGTACGTATACAGCAGCCTGCAGCAGCTCTATATATCCCAGGATGCACTGACGGGACTGGCAAATATGAATTCCTTTGATTCATATATATCTGCCTGCATAAGGCATAAGCAGTCACATGGAAACATATATCTTATTTCAATAGATATAGCTGAATTTGCTGTGATAAATCATATATATGGCTCAGGTGAGGGGGACAAGCTCCTTAAGGATGTAGGCGAAATAATAAAAAAGGTTGTTCATGAGTATGAGGGCTTTATTGCAAGGAGTGGAGCAGATGAATTCCTTATAGTTTTGGAGTCTGCAAACGAGCATACTGCCACATATGTATGCAGACAGCTGGAGAAAAAGGTCAGAAGCTATAATAAACATTCAGAAGCAGCCTACAAGCTGTGCCTGACCATGGGATATGCAGCCTATACCGGACAGACCATCCCACAGCTTATATGTGAGGCTGCAGAAAACAGAAAAAACTGCCATGATTATAATAATACATATGCAGAAGGTGATGATAGTCTGCTGGCAGAAAACAATGGGCAGGATGCAGCAGAACTCGATATCACAGGTCTGGACACGACCTTGTTCCCATTTCTGTCTGACTGGTCAGATAAAAACTACATTTTTATAAATAATCTGGAAACCAATGTTACGAGATGGACGCCTAATGCCATGGAATTTATGGGTCTTAAAGGCGAGTATATGTACAATGCAGGGGAAAAGTGGAGAAGCCTGATTCATCCTGATGAGGTTGAGGGTTATCAGAAAGAACTGGATGCAGTATTTACAGGCAGAAAAAAATATTTTGAAAAACTCTACCGTATTAGAAACAAGGACGGAGTGTATGTCAGCTGCCGTGGCTCGGCTCAGTTGATAAAGGGGGAAAATGGCAGCCCAGATTTGTTTGTAGGTGCAATTACAAATAATGGCATATCTGACAATGTAGATTCCACCACTAATCTGTGGGATACATATATGTTTCACAAGTATATGGAAAATACTTTAGCAAGGAACCGTAATGTTGCTGTGCTGGCAATAGGAATCTGCAAATATGGGCACGTGAATAACACCTACGGTTATGTGCTTGGCAACGATCTGCTCAGGCAGTTCGCAGACCAGCTTTTTGCCTTTGTAAGACCAAATATAAAGCTTTTCAGGCTGGATGGGGCAAAGTTTGCCTTTGCCTGTGAAGACTGTGATGGAGAGAAGCTGGCTGACATTTACAAAGAGATTCAGGAGGTTGCCCAGACCAGACTCTTTCTAGGAGAACATAATGTGCCTTTAAAGGTTGCTGGTGGAGCAGCAGTTGTAAGAGATTATGACGGAGAGACTGATGCTATCTTAACAAGTGCGACCTATGCTCTTGAGACATCAAAGCATGAACGCCATGGAGAGCTTGTATTTTTCAACAACCAGGCAAATCAGACAGATGTATTTCAGGTAGAGAGGATTGCAGAAATACACAGAAGTGTAATGAATGACTGCAAAGGTTTCATGCTTTACTATCAGCCGATTGTAAATGCCAGGACGGGCTGTATAGAGGGGGCTGAGGCTTTGCTGCGATGGCAGAGCGACAAGTATGGTTTTGTCCCACCAGACCATTTTATACCATGGCTGGAGGAAGACCCCTGCATATACATCCTAGGCAACTGGATAATGGAAACAGCCATAAAAGCAGCTCTTGATTTCAAAAAGGTTATACCAAATTTTTTCATAAACGTGAATATTGCGGCGACCCAGCTTGAAAATCCGTCTTTCAGGTCTGATTTGCTGGATATAATAGATAGATACCACTTTCCTAAAAACGATTTGTGGATTGAGCTGACGGAACGCTGCAAGGATTTAGACCATAACTTCCTTAAGTCAGAGATTATGTTTTTTAAGAAAAATGGCATACAGGTGGCCTTAGATGATTATGGAACAGGTGCATCATCACTTAGTCTGGTTATTGAGCTTCCGGTGACGGAGGTTAAAATAGATAAATCATTTGTAAATGATATAATGCGCAATTCGCTGAAACAGGCACTGGTTGAGTCGGTTATAACATTTGCGAGAAGGGTAAATATCAGATGCTGTATTGAGGGGGTGGAGAATCCGGAAGTGGCTGGATTTCTGCAGAAATTCAATCCAATGTACTATCAGGGATATGCATATTCCAGACCTATTCCAAAGGAAGAGTTCATGGAATTGCTTAACTGTGATGGCATGCTATAAGAATCGAGGCGGCATATGAGTGATTATACAAAAGAAAAGAAAACTGTACTTGTAGTAGAGAATGATGAGATTAACAGGCTTATATTAGATGAAATCCTCAGTGAAGAATTTCAGGTGCTGGATGCAGCTGATGGCAGTGAAGCTATCAGAGTTCTTAAGGAACATGTCAGAACCATTTCAGCAATCCTTCTTGATATCCAGATGCCTGTGATGAATGGCTTTGAATTTTTGAAATATGTTGGCAGGGACTCTGTCTACAGCAAAATTCCAGTGATAGTTACCACTGTACTTGACAGCGTTGCGGATGAGCAGAGATGTCTGGAGCTTGGAGCGTCAGACTTTGTGGTAAAGCCATACAATCCTATGCTTGTCAGATTAAGAGTAACTAATCTTATCAGGCTGAGAGAATGTGACGGCATCATTTCAGATTTGGAAATAGATGCCCTTACAAGCTTTAAGACAAGGAAGGCTTATTATAAAGATCTGGAAATACTTGAAGAGGTTCCTGATGAAGAGAAGGGCTCGGTAGGTCTGGCATTTGTGGATATTAATGGTTTAAAACATATCAATGATACATATGGTCATAAAGAGGGAGATAAGCTCATAGCATCTGTGGCGAAAAGTATTGCTAAGGTATTTCCTGAGGCCAAGAGATATCGTATAGGTGGAGATGAATTTGTCTTTTTTTCTTTTGATAATAACAGGGAGAGCTTTGAACAGAAGATAGGTGAGCTGAGGAATACATGGTATAAGGACTCAGCGGCTGTAGGCAGTGTCTGGCTGGAAAAAGCTAAGGATATAGAGTTAAACGTGGCAATGGCTGATAAAAAAAAGTATGAGGACAAGAACGATTACTACAGGAAGAAAAAAGAAAAAAATATGTAGTTTGAAATAGACTTCCCACATGAAGGCTCATGTGGGAAGTC
>CAVKUD010000204.1:0-5031 GCA_963659315.1 Senegalimassilia sp.
ATTATATTTCATAAAATTATAAACACCATGACAAATCTGGAAAATATATTTTCCAATTTTGTCATGGTGTAAAAACATAATCTCCATTACTTTTAAACTATCTTATTTGTTAAGGAGAACATTACTTATGAAAAAATTCAAGAAAAGTTTGCTTGCTTTATTATTACTTATTTGTGTTTGTTGTCACTCTGGTGCTTCATCTTTTGTTCCTGTTTTATATCAGTCCGAATCCCACACTGATTCAGGTATACTTTCACGACCTTAATAAATTATTTAACAAACTTATTATATAATTATCACCTCTAGCAGAAGCAATATAATACACCTGTTTTGCTTTCTCTTCTATCTCATCTGCTGTATATTGTTGACTTTTACGCACTTGATTTATTTTTTTCATACTCCATACAATATCATATAGTGTAAGCGTAATCATTGAACCATACTTTAGTACAACCGCTTCATCCAAAACTTCCTGCAAAATTTGCAGCGATTTTTCATATTCCCCCATTATCTGATAATTTATTGTCAGATTACGCTTAATAGCGAGTTTAAAATTATCTATTTCACTACTACTTATATATCCAGCATTTAGATATTCAAGAATCATATTAGATATTTCCATTGCTTTCTCGCATTGACTATCCTCACCATATGCACTCGACAAATTCATTAGTATAAGTAGTTCCTGGTCTGTATAAGGATATTTTTTCTCTCTATAAACTTCAAATTTCCAATCTCTTATAGTAAGCCTCAATGCTTGTTCCAATCCATCTATAAAAGTTTTGGTATCTTTTTCATTTCTGTAAAATTTCAGAATTGCTTCTGCTCTTAACACATACTGCCTGTCAATTTCATTATCGCCAATCTGTTCTCTTATATGACTCAGATAATATTCTACGTCATCCAGCTCATACTTTACCTCAGCCTCTTCCAAGAGTTTTTTCTCCTCGATAATCTCCATATCACTTCGGCTGCATATGGCAAAGCCTCTCTCTGGAAAACGGTTCAACGCACCCATTAGCTTTTTATAAGTCTCTGCGCTGATTTTGTGCTTGCCTGATTCGATTCTCGAAATAGTCTCCGTTGCAAGTCCTGCCTGAAATGCAAGTTCCTCCTGGCTCATTCCTATGAAATTTCTGCTGAGTCTGATAATATCTCCTGCTTTATAATTTGCCATTGCAATTTTTCCTCACAAAACTTTTGTACTTCATCTTTGCCCATTTTATTTTTCATAATATCAAAGGTATAATAAGCCATCAGACATTCTTTTTTACAGTTATCCTCTTCTTTGTCCCAGTCTTTCCCATGATAGTATTTTTCCAGGGCTTTTGCCTTTATCAGATGAAGCTCTCCGACATACTCTATGCCCCTGCTGTGGGAAATGACTTCTATGGCTTTATCCGCACACTTAATCGCTCCCTGATAGTGCTTATCCTTCCATTCCAACAGGGTAAGCTCCATCAACAGCTTTGCGCTAATCTGCTCTTTTCTTCTTCCAGTATATATATCCTCTACAACCTTAAGAACCGACGCAAGCCTTTCCCTGCCATCTTTTAAAGCTGCGTAGCTGTTTTGTACCAAGAATATAATAAGCTCTATTTCTGTCTCATGATAGAGCACAGCCTCTTCAATGTCCGAGCAGGTATATTTTAATGCCTGAACAGCCATGGCACATTTGTCCTCCGTCTGGCTATCGTCTTCAAGCAATATCCTGTGATATAGGACAAACTGGGAATGTACGTTATCATCCTGTGGCATTTTCTCCTCGTACTCCTGCAAGAGCTGTCTGGCATTCTCCTTTCGGTCATGCTGCATCTCTGTTTCTATCTGTCTGCGAAGCTCCCAGAGCGAATAATCATAGTCGTTCAATATCATTTCAAACTGCAATGCTTCTTTACCGATTCGTCCAAGCAGGGTCTCAAGTGTAAGAGAATCTGCTTCTTTGCTTCCATTCTCTATTTTTGACAGACTGGCAACAGAGCATATTCCTGCGCAGACATGGCTCTGCTTGAGATTATATTTTTCACGATAAAATCGCAGAATTTCTCCTATTGTGTTTATCTTCATTTTTTGCTCCCTATATCTCAAATCCAGCTTTTCCAGTGAAGCCAGAAGAATTTTATCATATCGTACTGTAATTATAAATTTCCTCCTTTTTTCACGTCAATAGGGTTCCGATTTATTTTGACGCAAGTCTGTGAACAACAGCAAAAAACGCCAGAACACTGCCATACGCAATGCCTGACGCCTTTTAAATGATCATTATTATTATAACTTAGTCCTTAAACAAATCTGTTGAGTAATATCTGTCTCCGCTGTCCGGGAGAAGAACTACAACTGTCTTGCCCTTAAACTCCGGTCTCTGGGCAACCTGGATGCCTGCATAGAGGGCTGCTCCTGATGATATACCAACAAGGATGCCTTCCTCTTTTGCAATAATCTTGCCGTACTCGAAAGATACTTCGTTTTCTACTGGAATTATCTCATCATATACTTCTGTATTTAAAATGCTTGGTACAAAACCAGCTCCGATTCCCTGAATCTTGTGAGGGCCTGACTTTCCTGTCGAAAGTACAGCTGATGTGGCTGGCTCGACTGCTACGATTTTAACATCTGGCTTCTTTTCCTTAAGGAATTCGCCTACACCTGTGATTGTTCCGCCTGTTCCTACTCCTGCTACAAAGGCATCAACCTCTCCATCTGTGTCTCTCCAGATTTCTGGTCCCGTTCCTGTTCTGTGGGCTGCTGGGTTGGCAGGATTATCAAACTGTTCTGGAATAAAGCTGTCCTTTATCTCCTCATGAAGCTCGTTTGCTTTCTCGATTGCTCCCTTCATACCCTTTGTGCCATCTGATAAAACAATCTCTGCTCCATAAGCTTTGATGATGTTTCTTCTCTCAACTGACATTGTCTCTGGAAGCACAATAATGGTTCTGTAGCCCTTTGCAGCTGCGATTGCAGCAAGGCCGATACCAGTGTTTCCTGATGTTGGCTCGATGATTGTAGAACCTGGCTTTAACTTTCCGTCAGCCTCAGCCTGCTCAATCATAGCCTTTGCAACTCTGTCCTTTACTGAACCAGCTGGATTGAAATATTCGACTTTTGCTAAAAGTCTTGCCTCAAGGTCAAACTTTTTCTCAATATGTGTAAGCTCTACAAGTGGAGTGTTTCCGATTAATTCCACTGTGCCCTTATATATGTTAGCCATGATTTGTAATTCCTTTCCATATATTGTGTGATTTACATGTACCTATTCGTACTTATTATATCCCCTTACAGAAATATTTAAAACCTTACTTTAAGCAAGTGCCTTAAATGCCTCATCCAGATCTTCAATGATGTCATCGATATTCTCTGTTCCGATTGAAAGACGGATTGTGTTTGGCTTGATTCCCTGGTCTAAAAGCTCAGCCTCGTTGCACTCTGAGTGTGTTGTTGATGCTGGATGAATAGCAAGTGACTTAACATCTGCTACGTTTGCAAGGAGTGAGAATAACTCAAGGTTATCGATGAACTCCTGTGCTTCCTTTGCTCCACCCTTGATTTCAAATGTGAAGATAGATCCACCACCATTTGGGAAATACTTCTTGTATAACTTCTGCTGCTCTGGGTCAGTTGAGATTGATGGATGATTTACCTTCTCAACTAATGGCTGGCTCTCAAGGTACTTAACTACCTTTAAGGCATTCTCTACATGACGCTCAACTCTAAGAGATAATGTCTCAAGTCCCTGTAAGAAGATGAATGCGTGTACTGGTGATAATGTAGCTCCTGTATCACGAAGAAGGATAGCTCTGATGTATGTTACAAATGCTGCTGGTGCTGTATCCTTTGCGAAGCTTACTCCATGGTATGATACGTTTGGCTCTGTGAACCATGGCCACTTGTCATTCTGTGCCCAGTCGAAGTTTCCTGAATCTACGATTACACCACCGATTGTAGTTCCATGACCACCGATGAATTTTGTTGCAGAATGTACTACGATATCTGCGCCGTACTCGATTGGTCTTACAAGGTAAGGTGTTGCAAATGTATTATCTACGATAAGTGGAATTCCTGCCTCATGTGCGATGTCTGCGATTCTTGCAATATCTACTACCTCTGAGTTTGGATTTCCAAGTGTCTCGATTGTGATAGCCTTTGTGTTTGGCTGGATAGCTGCCTTGATTCCATCATAATCAAATGGGTCAACAAATGTAGCTGTAATTCCATAATCTGGAAGTGTGTGTGCAAGGAGGTTGTATGTTCCACCGTAGATGTTCTTTGCTGCTACGATGTGGTCTCCTGCATGAGCTACTGCCTGGTATGTATAAGCAAGGGCTGCTGCTCCTGAACCAACTGCAAGGGCTGCTGTACCACCTTCAAGCGCTGCAATTCTTGCCTCGAATGTGCCCTGTGTCGGGTTTGTAAGTCTTCCGTAGATGTTTCCTGCATCTCTGAGTCCGAATCTATCTGCTGCATGCTCACTGTTATGGAACACATATGATGATGTAAGGTAAATTGGTACTGCTCTTGCATCTGTTACAGGGTCTGCACTCTCCTGTCCTACGTGTAACTGTAATGTCTCGAATTTTAAATCTCTATCTGCGTAATGTTTCTTGCTCATAATTTTAATCTCCTATTCTTATCTTATAATTTACTTTTATTTGCCTGTCAGTCAGGTTAAATCTATCTGCTGCAACAACCTGTCAATTGGCTGCACATTCGCATACACATTCGTCCGTCCTTTGCAATTGTTTGTGATTCCCAGTTGACCATCGCTGCTTCCTCTCTTTCTTATTGGTTACAATCCCTTTATCTCCTACTTGTTTAGTAGGTGTTGTTGATATTGGTATAATATCCTACTATTCCTACTATGTCAATAGGTTTTTATAAAAAAAAACAGATTATCTACTTCTTATAGTAAATAATCTGTTTCCCGCAACTCGATTTAGTACTCTTCTTCCTCTTCCTTCTCGCTTATGTCGTTTACTGGCCTCTCAAGACCCTCAATCTTGATATTGTGCTTCTCTGCATAGTCCCATAATGCTG
>CAVKUD010000205.1:0-5000 GCA_963659315.1 Senegalimassilia sp.
GTAGTAGAGAATACAACATCTGCTGAGTCTCGTATCCGTGATACAGATATGGCAGAAGAGATGGTTAACTACAGCAAGAATAACATTCTTCAGCAGGCAGGTCAGTCAATGCTTGCACAGGCTAACCAGTCTACACAGGGAGTACTTTCTCTCTTACAGTAATCCAGCCCAACCATAGCTAAATATTAGCTCTATAATAAATATGCCCTTGAGTGATAAATCACTCTGGGGCATATTTTTTACCAAATTATGCAAGTGCAGGAAGCTTATAACCAGCGGCTTCCATGCGTTTGATAAACTCATCCTCTGTTATACCGAGCTTTTCAGCACCACGTTTTACTCCATAATCGCCTTCCTGTACGCTCATGAAGATTTCTATTTCACGTCCGAGAGACAGTCCTTCGGAAATGCCAGCCTCACGACCTTCTTCGAGACCTTCTTCACGACCCTCTTCTCTTACTTCGTCCCATAGAGTACACATTTTACGCTCACCTGCCTTATTGTAATTTATATTCATTTTGGTAATAGATGCTACTACATCGACTACACATTCATCTATAGTTTGATTTGTTTCATATTGGGAAAGCAGTTGCTTTCGTTCCTGCCTGTCTCTATTCATATCATATACTATAGACATAATCTTAAACAAGTCAATATTATTTTTATTTTGTAAATTTAAGTTGTTTTTCTTGATTTCAACCACATTTATACTGTAATTATTAATGTAGCGTTTCATTTCGCTGGGGATATCCAGCATATCATGCAGACACCTGGGTCCATCCCATTCCTCCTCCCCATAGTAGAGAACCAGGGTGAATACTGGTATAAATCTGTCATTTTTTCGTATGCCAGAGATAAATTCGTCCCCAGTGAGCTTGATATTGTTATCCTTATAATACTTTTTCCTATCCTGATACTGTTTGTTATAAGTGTAGTGGTCATAACCCATGACACGGACTGGCATGGCATAATGCACACCCTCCTGATTTTCGATTGCAAGAAGAGCATACTCTATGCCATTATATTTCTTTGCGATCTTTACGACATCCCTTGAACCTTTGACACTTTCCTTTACATCATTTATTTCTACAATGCCTGATGTGTCGGTGTCTACCTCCTCCAGCTGGTCTGCTATAATGACCTGTTTGCCGCCATATAAATATGCGTTGAACAAGTCCGCAAACTCTTCATTGTTTCGCCAGTAGCTTTTCTCTGCCGAATCCTGTTTTAGTTTTTCTTTTGCTAACGTAAATTTCCCCTCCTAATACTAAGTGCGTTTGTGAGTTGCATATTAAATTGTAAGATTGTGATTAAAAGCATGAATTTTGAATCATATGTCATAGATTTGTACGCCATTGGCATTTAAAATACAGAGACACTTAAATTAATGTTATTGCTTATCCTTAAAGATAAACAATACTATATGCTTTGAAGATATAGTAACATTAAGTCTGGATTTGTGCAATACAGAGAATCGGCAATTGGCGGCTTCTCCTGCATATTCTGGCACAAAAAACGGGCAATAGCTCTACCACAGAACTATCACCCGTATATCAGTCAGCCTTATTTAATGCCCAGTTCCGGAATCGAACCAGAGACACACGGATTTTCAGTCCGTTGCTCTACCAACTGAGCTAACTGGGCATGTGCCTTTCAGCAACAAATAAGATTTTACAGGACTTGCCATGTGGTGTCAAGCCACTTTCGCAAATATTGTATATATTATTATAGATAAGGCAGAACATCCTCCGCATAGCAGCGCAGCACCTCACCCACGCTCCATGCCTGGGCATAGCAGCCTCGTCCAAGATGAGGGGCATCACCGTCAAATATTTCACATATTGATCCTATACAGTTTTCCCACAGATGTTTTTGAACAGGGTCAAGCAGCTCAAAGGCTTTTTTTGCTGTAGCAGGGCTGGCACCGTGTACCTTGACATAGGCTGTGATAAAGCCACCCAGCAAAAATCCCCAGGCTGTACCCTGATGGTAGGCTGCATCTCGTTTTGACAGGGCGCCCAGGTAAATTGGATGATAATCCTTGTGGTCTGGGTCGAGTGAGCGCAGTCCACAGCCTACATAGAGCTTATCCTGTACGACCTTTACAATAGAGGCTTCCTTTTCAGGGGAAAGCATTGTAAAAGGAAGAGAGACAGCGTATATCTGGTTAGGTCTGATGGTTGGGTCTGGTTCATCTGCCACCACATCATAGAGAAAGCCAGCCTCCTCATTCCAGAAATTGGCGTTAAAAGAAGTCCTGGTGTGGTCTGCCATGTCTGCATAATATCTGCTGTCATCACCGAACCTGTCTGCCAGCAATTCCATAACCTTAAGGGCGTTGTACCACAGGGCATTTATCTCTACAGGACAGCCGTGGCGTGGAGTAGCCACCCAGTCGCCGACACGCACATCCATCCATGTGACCTGGTCAAGACCGCTTCCTGCATGGATTAAAGCATCCTCATCCATAAAAATAGAATAGTCTGTCCCATTTTTGTATGCGGATATAATATCTGTGAGGACTGGATATATTTTTTCTTTTACAAAGCTGTATGCCTCGTCTGTATCTACATAGGTCAGATATTTGTAAACTGCATAGAAATACCAGAGAGAGGCATCTGCTGTATTGTAGAGAGGTGCCTGTCCGTCATCTGGGAACATATTTGGGATGATTCCGTCCTTGGCATACTGGGCAAAGGTCAGGAGTATGTCTCTGGCATCATCAAAGCGTCCTGTACACAGGGTGAGTCCCGTGTAGGCAATCATGGTATCACGTCCCCAGTCTGTAAACCATGGAAGCCCTGCAAGTATAGTCTTATAGCCTGTTGACTGGCGGTAGGCAAGAAACTGATTGGCAGCCATTGTGAGCTGGTTTGCAAATTCGTCCTTATAGCCGGCCTTTTTAATAAGCTTATCTATTGTATCAAGCTGCATCTTTCTGATTTTGAAAGCAGATTCGTCGGTTATATCGCTGGAAACGGCGCTGGTATCAGAGATATATCCCGCCTCGCATATGATAGAACAACGCATTTTGCTCCTGGCTGGAATGGAAAAGACTATGTCATATGGTGTGAAATGGCAGTCTAATCCGTCAACCTCGTTATCCACCTCTGTCTGAAGCTGCATGTTGATGTCATATTTTTCCCTGCGCTCCACAAGATGTCCTCTGCTAAAAGCCAGATTAATTATGATATCAGGCTCTTTTTCAGGGGAGAGTGAGAAATATCTGTCGTATGAATTTACTTTAAAATTTAAAGTGTCAGGGGTGCTGCTTTCGCTGTGCTCCCTGAAATTCATAAGTGGGGTGATAGTAAACTGAACCTCATTACCTGAATTGTCAAATTCATATGCCACAGCAGATACATTTTCATCTGGTTTTAGACTAATATATTTTTTGAAGGATAATTCACCTGCCCTGTAGCTGAAGCAGACTGTGCCATCATAGTCAAAGCCCTCCAGATATTTCTGTCCCTCTGTAAGCTTGTGGTTTAAGTGCATGGCGGTAGTAAGGTCATAGGTATTTCCTCCTTGGCTGAAGCTCTCATTAGTCTTGGAAAACACCATATATCTTGACACAGGCGGATGAAAGCTGGCAATCAGATAGCCCTGGTGAGTCCTGTTGTGGGCTCCGATAACTGAGCTTCCAGCATAGCCGCCGATGCCATTTGTGACAGCCCATTCCTTTCTTATATTACTGTTAAAATCTGCAAGAGATTCATGGTTAAAATGATAATTCATAAGTCCTCCGAAAATAAACGAAACATTATGCCATAATTGTAGCTCAATACTTTTAAAAAATCTATACGGATTAGGAAAAATCTGTTATTATATTAAGAGTGTTACAAACACAAATCCGTGAACTAAGGAGAGAAAAAATGGAAGTTTTTGTACTTACAGAGAGAAAAAAAGGTATAGTTAAGACTGTGGTTGGATGGATTTTTCTGGCACTTGCATTTGCAAGTTTTATCCTCACTGTGATGGGAGCTTTACTCCTGTTTCTGCCAGGCGTATTGTTTGCTGTAATCTGGTATTGCTTTTTCCTTAAGGCAAACAAGGAATTTGAGTGCTCATATTTTGATGGCGAGCTTAGATTTGCAAAAATTATAAATAAGAGCCGTAGAAAAAGAATAGGAGTATATAATATCGAAGAGGTTGTCACAATAGCTCCTGCTGGTGACAGAAGTGTATACAACTTTGAGAATGACAGAAGTGCAAAGGTCAAGGACTATACTTCTGGCGAAAAAAATGTCCCATACTATGATATCGTTGTGAGAAATCAAGATGGAACAACAATTATTAAGGCTGAGTTAGATGATAAATATCTTGATGAAGTATCAAAAAAATACAGGTCAAAGGTTGTCAGAAGACAGGCTTAGTCATCAAGATATCTCATCTTGTTATCATGATTAATGGATTCAGAGCGTGAAGTATCATAGACTCTGTTTCCATTATATAATTTAAGGCATTTAGGACAGAGTGTGCCGAAGGTGACAGGGGCGCCACAATGCTGGCAGCGCATACCAACGATTGATGAGCTGGTGTTGATGTCTTTATATTCGATTCGACCTTCTTTAATCCATTCCTTTACCTGACGGAGTGGAATCTGGAAATGCTCTGCAACCTCATATTCATTTACATCGTTTGCACGAATATAATCCTTGACGTTATGGAACAGCTGAATTTCTTTGCAGTGTGGACATAAGTCATCTGCATAGTCAGTTGGAAGAGGTCTCTTACAGGATTTACATTCCTTTACGTTGTCAAATAATTGTTTGTCCTTAATCATTTAGCCTTGACTCCTTATAGGTGGTTTATGTTACATTCGGCGTGCTCATCCGAGAAAACAGAATGTTTCCTCGGATGTACGGGCGTTCGCCCTATCAAATACAATAGACATGATTGCTCCTGTGCAAGCACGTCGCACTAATGTCTATCATATTTGGCACGTCTCATTGCCTACGCTCATTATATCATGAACAAAAACAGTTCATGATCAACAT
>CAVKUD010000206.1:0-4978 GCA_963659315.1 Senegalimassilia sp.
TCCTGCATACTTTGGCATAAAAACAGACATCAAATTCCTGTCTGAATTCGATGCCTGTCATATCTGTTTATTCTTTTCCTATAAAATATCTATATATTCTCCTGCCAAAGCCTTATTCATGCTTCTTACTGCGCAGAATTTTCCACACATACTGCAAGCCTCGCTATGGTCGTCCTCTGGCAGACGGTCTTCTCTTATCTGCTTAGCAGTTTCTGGATCCAGTGCGCAGTCAAACTGTGCATCCCAGTCCAGCACTCTTCTGGCATCAGCCATTTTGTCATCTATATCCCTTGCTCCTGGGATTCCCTTGGCTATATCTGCTGCGTGTGCCGCAATTTTTGATGCTATGATTCCCTGCTTTACATCATCCAAATTTGGCAGGGCAAGGTGCTCAGCTGGTGTAACATAGCACAGAAAGGCGGCTCCGTTCATTGCTGCCACGGCTCCTCCGATTGCAGCTGTGATATGGTCGTAGCCAGGTGCTATATCTGTGACAAGCGGTCCTAATACATAAAATGGTGCGCCCATGCATATGGTCTGCTGCACCTTCATATTTGCTGCCACCTGGTCAAGTGGCACATGTCCTGGTCCTTCTACCATCACCTGTACATTGTGATCCCATGCACGTTTTGTCAGTTCGCCCAGTCTAACCAGCTCTTCTATCTGGCAGACATCTGTGGCATCTGCGAGACAGCCCGGTCTGCAGGCATCTCCCAGTGAGATTGTCACATCATGTTCTTCGCAAATGTCCAGAATCTCATCATAATACTCATAAAATGGATTTTCCTCCCCTGTCATGCACATCCAGGCGAATACAAGCGAACCTCCACGGCTTACTATATTCATTTTTCTTTTATGCTTACGAATCTGCTCTATTGTTTTTCTGGTAATTCCACAGTGAAGTGTTACAAAATCCACGCCATCCTCTGCGTGAAGTCTGACTACGTCAACAAAATCCTTTGCAGTCAAAGTTGCCAGGTCTCTCTGATAATGTATAACACTGTCATAAACTGGCACTGTGCCAATCATTACAGGACATTCGCTGGTCAGCTTCTGTCTGAATGGCTGTGTATTTCCATGGCTTGATAAATCCATAATCGCCTCTGCGCCAAGGTCTACTGCACTCATGACCTTTTGCATTTCCACATCATAATCCTTGCAGTCTCTTGACACGCCAAGGTTGACATTAATCTTTGTGCGCAGCATAGAGCCTACGCCCTCCGCATTTAATGACTTGTGGTGTTTGTTGGCAGGAATCGCTACCTTGCCCTCTGCTACCAGCTTTACCAAATCTTCTACTGGCATGTTTTCCTTTTTTGCAACCAATTCTATCTCCGATGTTATGACGCCTTTGCGAGCTGCATCCATCTGTGTTGTGTATTCCATTTTGCTCCTCCTTTATCTCTGCACATATGGTTTTGTTAAGCGGCGGAAGGTGGTGTCCCCAATCCACCGCATTATGTCGTATAACCCCTAACTAAAAAGTTCAAATCCGCAGGTTCGATGGTTAGGGTGTCCGATTTCGGAACACAGCCTTGCAAGCCAGCTTGCAGTCTGCCTTCCTCATCGTACTTCTTTTATACGATAAAAAGGGGTACCGCCATTGGCAATACCCCTACAGATTACATAAACTCACAAACACCAGATTTAAAATTTCTAACATGTTTTGCTTTACGATATATCCCTACGTTGGCATTATCCAAATCAGGTTACAGGTCGAAACTTACAGTTTCCTCTCAGCCGATAATATCAGCTCCCTTTTTCATTAAATGATTATAAATCATTGCGCCGCCTGACGCAAGCCTGTCTTTCTTTTCATCTGGCTGAAAATGCTCAAAAGGCAGAATATGACTCCGACAAATATATAAATCCAGTCATACGAACTGCTGCGCCCGGAGATTACAATTATGCCATGCACCATGCAGCCCACGATCAAAACTGCCAGACCACTCTTCCAGAATCTTGCGCTCCATTCGTTTATTCTTTTTCCCTGCAAAAGCCTTGCCAGTCCAGCTCCGCCCAGCAGAGGCAGCAGAAACATTAACCGCATTGCCCATGAGTACTCGCCATAACTGAAATGCTCATAGATAATCTCAAAAAGCAGACAAAATGCTGTCGCCAGAAAATAGCTAAGCCTATCCTTTTTCTTAATAACCAATGTAGACAATATCACTCACCTCACGTTCCTTAAAAGTTTTTCCATTTGTGGTAGGATTGTTGATGACCTGACCATTAAAATACATGGTTGATGAACCGCCACCATCCAGATTGTAGGCTGTAGTGCAGCCATAATCCTGCATGACCTCCGCCAGCTCATAGAGGGATAAGCCCTGACTCTCACTGCTTCTACCATCTGCAACCACGATAACGTAATGCAAATCGTCAATGATGCCTATTGCGGTCCTCGGATTGCTTGACATGGCTTTTCCAACCTCTGTATTTTCATCCACAGCAATCTCTCCCTTTTCCACCAGTGTCGGGCCAAAGGCAAAAAGCTGGGTCACACCATCCTCCAGCAAGTCTTCTGCCGAAATCTCTGTCTCGTTGATGATGCCAAAGCTTCCATCCTCGTAAATAACCAAATCGTCATTCTCACTGTCTGACCTGACACTGTCCCTGTAAATTGTGCCATTTTTGATGACATAGCCTGTTTTATTGGCTCCATAATAATCACCATTTACTGCAAGGATTGCATTTTTTGCCTCTGCCTGCGAAGACGTGGTCTCCGTGACATTGGTGCCAAAGGTGTCCTTTGCCAGAGCTGTCTGCAAATAAGAGGCATCCGATAAAGTCACATCTGCAATATAAACCTTGGTATTATCAATCGTCTTTGTCTCGATTGTGATGGAGATATTGTCGTCGCTGTAGGAATTCTCCGTGTATTTGCCACCTGCGGCTGTACTTGTATTGTTGGTCTGTCCTGCCGACTGGGCAGTTTTCTGGTTTGTTTTCTCATCTGTCGTCTCGCCTGTTGCCGAGCTTGTTGTCTGGTCTGTTGTCAAACTCTCTGTCTTTGTCGTATCCACTGCCGATATCTCATGCGGAATAACAAATGTATCCAGCAAAGCATATACACTGAATGCCAGTAGAATCGTCCAGAAACAGATATTGTACAGCAGTCCACCTTTTCTATTTTTCATATGCGACCACCTCTTTTTTCCTGAATATCAGATATTTCTGAACCAGCCATGACACTACAAAAAGCCCTGCGTCTACACCAATCTTGAGCAGATATAAATTGCAGTGGAATGCCTCATACAAAAATGTAATGCCACTGGTACTCAAAAGATAAATGCAAAAGGCGAGACACAGATATTCCAGTCCGCTAGTAAGTATTTTGTCCTTTTTCTCAAATACAAAACGGCGGTTCATCTCAAAATTAAAGACTCCACTGACAATGCGTGCCACCGTATTTGCCACAAAAATCTTAAGCGTCGGCCATAAGGGCAAAAAGGCTGTCAGAAGCAGATAAATACAATAATCTATCAAAAATGACAAAAATGAAACTCCGCCAAAGCGGAATAAGTCCCTATAAATACGGCAGGCATCCTGTATCGGTCTAAAATGTGAGGACTTATTGCCCTCCAGATAAATGGTCTCAATAGGTATTTCCTCTATCTTTTTATCCGCCTTTGCCCATCCAAGCAGGACATTCATCTCATATTCGTAGCGTTCACCTGGAACCGCCAGCATAAAGGGAAGCTCTGCTGTAGAGAAAGCCCTCAGTCCTGTCTGGGTATCCATCACCGGCTGTCCGCTTTCCATGCGGAATACATAGCGTGTTATCAAATTTCCTAGTCTGCTCTTTAAGGGCACCTTTCCAGCAAAAGACCGTTTTCCAAGCACCAGAGCCTGCAAGTTTTTCTGACATTCTTCTCCAACTGCACAGATGTCCTCTATGGTGTGCTGACCATCGGCATCTGCTGTAATGATAACCTTTTCTGTATTATCATTTTGCTGTTTAATGTACTCATATGCTATTTTAAGAGCACAGCCCTTTCCCTGATTTTGGGGATGCTGTAAAACGACCGCATAGGCTTTGACCTGATTGAAAATTGCCGAATATGCCAATCCGCTGCCATCATCAACTACCAGAATGATAACCTCTTTCGTATCGTATGCCTCTTTTACCAGGCTGACAAGGCGCTGGTCTGGCTCATATGCTGGGATTACAAGATATTTATTGGGTGTATATAGTGATTGATTTGTCATAAGGTGTTCCCTCCTTTTGACTGTATTTTAAGGAGGGAAGTTTAAATGAAGTTTAAAACTCACAATTATCATTCCTTTTGCCTCCAACTTGTTTATAGCATATTACTTAAACAAGTCCAATGTAAACTTAAGTCACATCAGACAGGTTTCTCTATAATAAAAAGAGGTGTCACAATTTACTAACACCTCAGTATCTTTCAACGTTTTCATTGAAAATTTCCGCCCATAAAGGATTTTTTGTTCAATGCGCCTTAAATTTGCAATTTGTGCAGACCGTCTGCTTTTTATCAAGTTTCACTGGCAATCTTTTCCAATTGCTTACCTATTTCGTCAAGGCTATCTCTCTTTTTTTGCTCCATACGAACAAAATTAGATGTATTTATTAAACAATTTATACCCTTCATTGGTAATTCAAATCGCTCTTTATACATCTTTTCACCACTATAATACTCAACATTAATTATTAGCGGTTTTTCACACAATTTCATATAATCGCCCGTTCCATCTGCTAGTACACAAATAGAATACATATATTTATCATCGGCAGGGAGAAATATTTCTGTGTCCTTTAATTTTTCCAACGTATTTGCAACCTTTGGATTTTTTGTGTATTTCTTAAACAATCTAACCATTCTGACGAAACATTTATTACTAATTTTTCTGCCATTGTTTTTCCAATATTATGAAATGCCAAACAATATAATTGCCCCTCTAGTACATTGAATAATAATTAACTGGCACTTAACGATTCATTAGATTTAACTCC
>CAVKUD010000207.1:0-4926 GCA_963659315.1 Senegalimassilia sp.
CTATCACCCTTGCCATGTAATATGTAATCTCATCCTTTTTTTTCATAAAAGCAAGAAGATTTGAAGCACTCTCACCAAGCTTTCCCTGAAACTGTGCAATCTCCTCCCCAAGCTTCACAAGCTTATCAGCTTCCTCCTCCCAGAGTTCATCTGTCTCGTACATATCCTCAAGCTTCCATTTGTATTCCTCTGGAATCTCACTTCTTTTGCGAAGTTTTGTCTCTGCCATTAGCTTTTCCTCATTTCTATTAATATATTATTTCTTTATCAATGTACCCATTCCACCTGAAATCTGGGTGCCCTCTTTGTTAAGCTTTGTGATAAGGACAGACCTGATTGCAGACTCATCGATAAAGTCTATTGCAGCTTCAATCTTTGGAGCCATAGTGCCCTCCTCAAACTCTCCTGCCTCAAGATATTTCTTTGCATCTGCAACTGATAATGTATCAAGCTTCTTCTCATCAGGAGTTCCAAAATTAAGGCATACCTTATCTACGCTGGTCAGAATCACAAGCATATCTGCATCCAAAAGCTCAGCAAGCTTTCCTGCTGCCAGGTCTTTCTCGATAACAGCACTTGCGCCCTGAAGTCTGTTGTCCTGTGAAAGTACAGGGATTCCGCCACCACCGCAGGCGATTACCACCTGGTCAGCATCAGAAAGTGCCTTGATAGCATCAATCTCTACAATATCTATAGGTTTTGGTGCAGCAACGATTCTTCTGTAGCCACCATCTACCTCTGTGACATGGTTTCCCTTTGCCTCTTCTTCCTCTGCCTCTTCCTTGGTCATCACACGACCGATAGTTTTTGTAGGATGGTAGAAGGACTCATCATATGGGTCTACAACAACCTGTGTCAGAACTGTGGAAACAGTCTTGTAAATACCCCTGCTTAAAAGCTCAGTCCTGATTGAATTCTGCAGGTCATATCCGATATAGCCCTGGCTCATTGCAGAGCATACAGATGTAGGAGTAGCTGTATACTCTGGATAGAGCTTGCAAAACTCTGACATGGCTGTATGAATCATTCCAACCTGTGGTCCGTTACTGTGTGTGATTACGACCTGATAGTCATCTCTTATAAAATCCGCAACAGCCTTGGCAGTGCGCTTTGTAGCTTCCTGCTGCTCTGGTAAAGTTGTACCTAACGCTTCATGGCCTAATGCGATAACAATCTTCTTTTTTTTCATGTCGCCCTCCTAAAAGCATATTCTATGATTAATATATTAATTATGAGATACACTTTAGGATTTGTCAATTCTATTGCTTTTCTACAGAGATAATTTTACCAGTAAATGCATCCACTTCAGATAATTCTCCTGTATATGTGACCTTGACCTTGTCTCCTGCCTGAACATTATCCAGTCCATCCGGTTTTGTCTCGAAGCTAAACTCATAGGAATTGCCTGAGTCATCTGTTACTATAAACATGAAATCTTTGATTTCATCGATTTTGCCTGTCACAGTCTGCTCAGTGTCGCCTGACTGTGCCTTGTCTCCTGATTTTGTATTGTCGGATGAATCTGTACTGGTGGCTGAATCTGTGCTGTTGGCTGAATCTGTGCTGTCGCTCTTGTCATCCATGCCTGCGCTGGCAGCTGAATCTGTGCTGCCATCTGCCTCAGTCTGGGCTGTATTTTGAGGTGCCTCTGATTTTGCACCACATCCTGCTGCAAAAATTGTACATGTTACTGCTAAAACCGCTAAAATATATTTTTTCTTCATGATAAAATCCTCCGTTTTTCTTTACTTCATCGTACATTATACAAACTTTTAAATTATATTCCACTGTATTTGCCAATCTTCATAAAGGCTTCAAAAAAACTTAAATTTTGTTAGATTATTTTAATATGTGTGGTATAATAAGTCATAAATACATAATACACATCAGGAGGCAATTCATTATGTTCTATGAACTCATGCAGGCGAAATCATATCGTCTCGAATCACAAATTTCAATTTTAAAACAAAAACTTAATTCCTATCCATCGGGCAAGCTTATCTTTGTAAACAACGGCGGCTATACCAAATGGTTTATAAGTGATAATCACACAAACACCTACCTGCCCAAAAAACAAAAGGCTCTTGCCAGACAATTTGCTGAAAAGGGTTATATAGATGCTTATATCAAGGATTTAGAGGTTGAAAAAGAAGCCATCCATCAATACCTCACATACTGCGATAATAATGCTGACCACGTAACAAAATTAACAGCAAATTCAAATTATCTCAAGCTTACATCTGGCGCCAGTCAAGCCGATTGCAGCCATGCTAAGACTTTGAACACCAATCTTTTTAATCATAACGAGTCTGTAATTGCAAAGCTTCTCTTAGAGTATGACATTTCATTTGAATTTAAAGCCCCACTTTTTTTCGATGACATAACCTACTATCCGAGTTTTACAATAAAGCATCCCCAGACCGACGAGCTTGTATACATAGAGATATTTGATTGCATGGAAAACTCCATATATCGTGCCAACACATATTACAAGCTGGATTTATATGCCCTGCACGGAATCCTTCCAGGGAAAAATTTAATTGCCCTGTATGGAACTGAAAATACGCCAGTGAATGTGGCTTATGTGAGAGCTGAGATTGAGTATTTTTTCTCTTAGGCATCCGACTGCTTATTCCAAGGCGCACAGGAAAACTTGCTGCTGACAGCTTTTCTGCATACTAACCAAAAAATCACCTGCCATAATATAAATGACAGGTGACTTTTTATTTTACACTACTTGCATATTCTATTGGTATTTCATCATAGAAGTCTACTGCATATCACTTGCAGAGCTTAATGTAACGCTGACATCAGACTCCTGGAAACCCTGTCCCTGCTGACGGGAAATGGTAATTGTCACAGTATCTCCTGCTGAGTAAGAGTCAAGCGCACTCTGAAGCTCATTCATGCTTGTTACGGCGTTTCCATCAATAGCAGTGATTACATCACCCTGCTGGATGCCAGCCTTTGCTGCGCCTGAACCATCTACAACTGAAGCTACATATACACCCTCTGGATAGTTATATGCAATCATCTCAGATGTCACATCTCCACCCTTAATTCCGAGGTAGGCAGACTGTGTGTCAACATATGAGCCTGTATCGATGAGTTCCTTTATGATTGGCATAGCATAATCCATAGGGATAGCATATCCAATTCCCTCAACCTCTGTTGATGCATATTTTACAGAGTTGATTCCGATTACCTCTCCGTTTGCATTTAAGAGTGCTCCACCTGAGTTACCTGGATTGATAGCGGCATCTGTCTGGATGAGGTTATTGTTTGTAATAGTCTGGCCTGTTGTCTCATCTGTTGTGGAAACTGAACGGTCAAGGGCAGAAATTACACCAGTTGTAACAGACTGTCCATATCCAAGTGCATTACCAATCGCAATTGCTGCGCTTCCTACCTGGTAGCTGTCTGATGTACCGATTGTAGCTGTCTTTATAGTAGATAGAGTCTCATCATCTATATCGCTGAGCTTTACCTGTACAACAGCCAGATCGTCAGCAGCATCTGTTCCTCTGATTTCTGCATCTACTACTGTATCATTGCTGAACTGGACTGTAAGTGCCTCTGATGATGCTACTACATGGTTATTCGTAGCGATATAGAGATACTGGCTGTCCTGTCCGATTATGATTCCAGAGCCACAGCTCTCACTCTCCTGTGACATTGACTGTCCCCAGAATGACTGGTATGTAACCACTGCCTTATTTGTAATTGCTACTATGCTAGGCATTACCTCATCTGCAATAGATGCTACATCTGTCAGGTCTGATGCCTTGCCTGTTGATGTCTGCTTTACATTAGTGCTGTCAGCTGTGTCTGATGAATCACTTGATGCTACAGTACTGGTATTTGAGATGCCAAGTGCCTTGGTTCCTGCATAGCTGACACCTGTAAATACTCCACCACCTACGAGTCCGAATACAAGGGCTACTGCAACTGCCTTGCCCATTGTTGCACCAAATCCGCCGTGATTACGCTCTCTTCTTTCTCTCTTACGTCTCTCTCTTCTCTGCTTTCTATTTAGCTTCTCCTGGTCTGCATTTGGAGCTGCATTTCCATTGCTGTATGCATTGTAGGTTCCATTTGCAGTGTTATATGTGTTGTAGGCGCTGCCTGTGTTTGCTGTATTATCTGTGCTATATGCATTTCCTGTACTGTATGCATTTGCTGTACTACCTGTGCTGTATGTGCCACCCGCATTTGCTGTACTGCCAGTGCTTCCATTATTTCCTGCATTGCCTGAGCCATAATAGGTTCCGTAGGCATTTGCCTGATTTGTTCCAGAGCTTCCTACATTCTGGTAACCAGTCTGCTGATTTACATTCTGTCCGTTTGTGTTTTGTCCATTTCCATTGTCCTGTGGCATTCCTGCGTATGGATTGTAATTGTTGTTATCCATAATAATACCCCTTTCTCGGATTGTTTATATCCATTAAATATTTTTATTCTTTGACATGTCTTATCTTTTAACAATTCTGAGTATAGGCATAAACTGTGTTTAAATTGTGACTTTAACCTAAATAAATTATAAATCATGCTGAAAAACAAATCTCCCATACCGCATTGCAGCATGGGAGGTATAAGCTTATATCTGTATTCCGTTTTTCTTTAAGAGAGCTCTCGCCGACTCGACAGAATCTGTTCCAGTAGCATTTTTAACTGGGGCGAATTCCTTTTCCCTGTCAACCTCAAATGAGAGGCAGTTATCCATCATATAAACCATATCAAGGATAAGAGTCTCAAACTTGTAGGCATTTGGAGTCTCAGGCTTTATGGCTGCTCCATTTTCATCTATGTATGGAACCTTTTTCTCTACCACATGAAGCGGAAGCTTCTTTTCTGCAATACCAAAAAGCTTGTCCACTCTGAAGAGGTAATTTAATATTACACCAAAGCCATATAATAAAGTACCCT
>CAVKUD010000208.1:0-4909 GCA_963659315.1 Senegalimassilia sp.
GCTGTGTAGGCAGTTGTGGTTCAAGTGGCAGAAAACACACCTCCGGCGCAAGTGTTGGAGCAAGCAAATCCCTTGTTGTCAACAAATACCCCAAATCATGCGTTACATAGAGAATCGGATTACCATGAGCGACATTGTAGGTTGCTGCAATATGGAGATTTTCAACATTTGTTCCTGCCCAATGAGCAATTTCATTTTGCAGACCAATTCTTCGGTGCAGGATTAGAGGCAGCTTTTTAATGTCATCCTGAGTGACGTACTTTTTCTTTGTCAGTGGGTCATCGCTTTTTGCAAGAATCCCCCACTCTGAGCTGTCAGGCAGTGATAAAAAGTCATATTTCACATTGTCAACTGGCTCAAGCATGATAGCAAAATCCAGACTCCCATGCTCTAATCGCTCTGCAACATCCGTGGCATCCCCATTGTAAAAATGAAATCTGATACCTGGATATTTCCTGCGCAGGGAAGCCGCAGCAGATATAAGGTTTTCTGAACTGGTACCGCCTATGTAAATGTCTCCCATCATTTCTTCCGAATCATAACTGATTTCATGTTCGGTCTTTTCTACCAAATCCACGATTTCCTCGGCACGTTTTCTTAAAAGTACGCCCTCTTCGGTGAGCCTTATTTGCCTTTTCCCACGAATCAATAATTGCTTGCCAAGCTCTTTCTCAAGCTCCATAAGCTGTTTTGACAGGGATGGCTGGGCAATATGCAGGCTCTCCGCCGCCCTTGTTATATTTTCCTCTCTTGCCACTGCCAGAAAATATCGTAAATCTCTAATATCCATATGCTATGACTAGCTCCTTATCATTCCTTTTAGCTATATTATATCATAGAAAATAGATATTTGATATTGTTTCTACATGGAACTATAATACATCTGCAACGAGATAAGTTATGATAAAGTGAGGTTTTATGAAAACAGCTAAAAAGATAGATATGTTAAACGGCTCCATATGGAATAAAATTCCCATGTATGCCCTGCCAGTGGCAGCTACAGGGATTTTGGAGCAGCTATTCAATGCGTCGGATATTGCCATTGTGGGAAATTTTGCAAGCTCAGACAGAACAGTTGCTATAGCGGCGGTGGGAGCAAACAGCCCTGTTATTGGTGTAATATTGAATTTATTTATAGGAATTTCCCTCGGAACCAATGTAGTGATTGCAAACGCAATCGGGCGAAAGGATAAAAATGCTGTGGAGAAGGCGGTTCATACTTCTGTTATGGCGGCTTTTATAGGTGGACTGATTGTTACATTATTGGGAGAGCTTTTTATAGGAAACCTGCTCAGTATGCTAAATGTGCCGACGGATGTGTTTCCATATGCTCTCCTGTATATCCGCATATATCTGCTGGGGCTGCCGGTGATTTTCCTGTACAATTTTGAGGCGGCTATTTTCAGGAGTATCGGTGATACCAAAATCCCTTTACAGGCACTGGCTTTTTCAGGAGTCCTAAATGTGGTATTAAATCTGTTTTTTGTAATCTGCCTTAAGATGACTGTAAATGGAGTGGCGATTGCTACAGTTATAGCAAATGTAGTCAGCTCCGGCATCCTCTTTGTCAGGCTGACAAGGACAGACAAATGGATTCATCTGAATGTGAAAAGTCTTAGAATTGATGGAAAAAGCCTGCTTAAAATATTGGGAATCGGGCTTCCGGCTGGTATACAAAGTGCTGTATTCAACATCGCAAATGTGGTAATTCAGTCGGCAATCAACAGTCTTGGAACTGTGGTTATCGCAGCTTCAAGTGCAGCTTATAATATAGAGATTCTGGTATATTATGTCTTTAATTCATTTAGTCAGGCATGCACTACCTTTGTGGGACAAAATTATGGAGCTGGTCAGATTAAGAGGTGCAAAAAGACATTGCTGCTCTGTCTGATTGAGGATTCCATTGCATCAGTTACTGCAATTATACTGGTTCTTTCCAGTGGCAAATTCCTGCTATCACTCTTTAACAGGGATGCACAGGTAATCTCAATTGGTTATGAGAGACTCGTTATTATCTTTATTGCCTATTGTTTTAGTATGCTTTATGAAGTGATGTCGGGTTATCTTCGTGGTTTTGGAATATCGCTGGTTCCTGCCATTCTTACAACTATTGGAGTGTGCGGAACAAGGATTTTCTGGGTGTATGGAGTATTCCCAAAGAGTCAGACATTTAGGACTTTGTTGTTTGCTTATCCTGTGAGTCTTTCGGTGACAGCGGTGTTGATATTGATTGCTTTGCTGGTTTACCATCCGGCTCGGAGGAACAGGGCGTTGGAGAATTAAAGAAAGGGCTGTCATGTGCGATAGCCCTTTTGCTTTTACATATGTTCAAATACAGTTACTTCTTTTTTTAGATTTCCGGCTACTGTACTATTCTCTTCCATCTGTTCATTTACTGCAGCTATAGAATGTACAAGCATATCCATATCTGAAGCAGCTTTTGTTGATGAATGAGCTGATTCTTCAACAGCTCCATTTATCTCCTGAATTGAATTTTTTACCTCGACCATATTCTCAAGTATGTCTTGTGTCTCTTTTGCACATTCTGTCATAGCATTATCAATTTTTAAAGCATCATCTCTATACTGCTTTCCGCCATCAACAAAAGTGTGGTAGTCTCGGAGTACATTTTCATTCATATAGGCTATTACCTTTTCAGATGCCGTTATCAATCCATTAACAGCTTCAATTACCTGATGATTGATTACCTGAATATTATTGGCTGTATTACGAGAGGAGTCTGCCAACTCTCGGATTTCATCCTGTGATTTTACAGTCAGTCTCTTTGTCAGGTCTCCATGTTCGGAATTTATATCATCTATTATATTCTGGAGTTCCTTATTCTGCCTTTTTAATGGGTTTACCACTGTTTGTACTATAACAATCACTACACCGATAGATATTGCACAGGAGCTTCCTACCATGACAATATCTATAATTCTGTTCTGATTGTATAGTTTTTCTTGTTGCTTTACATTTTCCTCTATATGCTGTGTATCCTTCAGCATTTCAATGCTTTTATGATGCATATCTGTCATGGAAAAATGACTGATAGCTGCGGTAATTCCTACGAGACAACCTAATAACATGATTGGTATGATAACCTTCGACATAACGGATGTTTTTATTTTCATAACATACTTCCTGCATGTTTTACTTTAAATATCCTGTTATTTTTTAGCTCCGTCTGCAATCTGTAAACCATATACATAATCAAGCATCATTTTTTGAGTTTTTATTCTATCCATTTGATTTCTCAATTATATAATGCTGTTTCTATTATTTGAACGTCGGTGTGTGCCAATTTTAATGCAATTTGTGCCACTGTGTTTTCTCATCGCCATAAAAAAGCAGGTCCTCTATAAAGAGGTTTCCTGCTTATATGCTGTAACCGACTTTCCTGTCCAAAGAGAAAATGCCCGAAAGAAGGAATTCAAATCCTGATACCCCAGCAGATACGCAATATCTTCTGACGACAATTGTGTATTCTGAATATAATTCTTAGCAAGCAATTCCCTGACATTATTTAATTGTTTTTGAAATGTTGTATTTTCTTCCTTTAATCTTCTTTGCAGACTTGTTCCGAGTGCTGTAGCAACATCTTCAATCCCTGATTTTCCCGAAGGGAGAATTTCAACCAAAACACTTCTCACTTTTGCCGAAAATGAATCATCCGTATCCATTTCACTTAATCGCTTTTTTAACTCAGGTTCAAAGAAATTCCACATGGATTCATTTCTTGTGATGAACGGGATTTCTGCATCAGCGTTAGAAAATGTAATTGAATTTGCTTCGCCTTCTTCTGCCTTACAACCTAAAAACTGTTCATATTCTGGATTTACAAAAGTTTTTTGTACAGTAATATTTAACGGAATAATATTCTCTTTGGTTGCTTTTCGGATAAGATTGGTCAGAAGCACCATTTCGACGCCTATAATTATTTCCGGAATATCTATATTTTCCTCACCTTTTATCTCAACCGTAATTCCCTGTTTATCCTCACAGATACCAAATATGATAGCTCCCGCCAATGCTTTATATTGAGCAATCCGTTTCACACACTCTCTTGCATTTGCACTGCAATATGCACCAAATATAGGTGGTGTTATCGTTTCTATATTATCTGCCGTTGCAAGTAATATCGGCATTTTTTTATCAGGCACAATATCCTCGATTGCTTTCATAAAACGATAATATTCTTCTGCGGTCACACATGGATTATCCCTTACAAACATATCAAGCGGTAGTCTTGCCCTTTTTAGTAATTCATCTACAGAAATCCCATATGCCCTCAGTAATGCAGCATAATTTTTATCTAATGGAAAATGCTTCAATATCTCACCTTCTTTTAATGGAAATGTTTTCTATCACAAATTATATTATAGCTGATTGGTTTTTCCAGGTGAATGATTATATGCGCCATTTTTAATGCAATTTATGCCACCAACGGTGACACAATAATATAAGGTCAGTGATTAGGTCTGTTCTCCGCTGTCCATTATCCACTCTTTCTTATTCAAATATTTTAGAATTTTTATCATTTCAGTCACCTGCCAATTTATACTGTAAAACAAGGGATTCAGCCTGCGACAAACAACAGACCGAATCCCTTGCTTTCCCGTTAATAAACAAAAATGGGGTATAGATTATTCAGTGCGGAGTGCCACAACCGGATCTTTCTTCGCCGCTTTTTTAGACGGGATAAGTCCGCCGATAAGTGTTAATAGCACACTAATAACTACCAAGACCACTGCACTTGTAACAGGCAGAACTGCATTTACATCTGACGAGCCGATTAATGCGTGGATAACTGCGTTGCCCGGTATCAGGAGAAGTGCCGTAATGCCGATGCCAATAAGTCCTGAACAAAGTCCGATAATGAAAGTTTCAGCATTGAATACCTGCGAGA
>CAVKUD010000209.1:0-4888 GCA_963659315.1 Senegalimassilia sp.
TCATCAGCTTATTAGAACTGTATATTATCATATAAAACATAAATCTTCAATGTCTGTCAGAGAGTATTCGTCTGTTTTCCTCCACCCGCTTTTTATTCAGAGGATATAAAAACGCCAGAATCACGGCAAGAACTATAAAGCTTACAGCAGGGAAATAGTTTGCGATTGCATACAAGCCCTGATTTACCTCGTCAGTCTGAACTATAGCCGCAGAGTCATAGCCTATCCAGGTGAGTGCCCAGCCACTGATTCCACCAGCTACAGCCTGTCCAATCTTTCTTGAGAATGAATACACTCCATACACCATTCCATCATTACGGATGCCTTTTCGCACATCTATATCATCTATCACATCACTTACCAGAGCATAAGTCTGCATACTGAAAAGCTGCTTTCCAAGCATTGCAATAAAGGAAGCAATGATAAAAAACCATACATTTTCCATTTTAAGCAGACCTATAATCAGATACAAGCAGCCTGATATAGCGCAGCTCACCACTCCCACCTCTTTTTTGCCAAACTTCACGCAAAGTGGAGTTGAAAACATGGCAACTAACAGCATAGCCGGCAATGATATAACCGAAAATACAGAGAGTGCCTTAGCATTGCGGAAATAATCAGCAAACAGGAAGTTGTTGATTCCCTGGCTCATAAGTGTGGCAAACATCATTGTAAGAGAAGCTAAAATCATACCGATAAATGGCAGATTGGTAAGCAGGCTGGCAAGTGATTTTCCAAAGCCCTCTTTTTTAATTTCTCCTACTGTATCTATGTCCTGTATTGCATCAACCTTTACTCTCTCTGTTGTCATAAAATAGCACAGCAGATAGCCTCCCACTGCAAGCAGCGAAAACAAGCCTGCTACCAGCGTGAAATTTCTTGAGCTGACAACCTGATTTCCATTTTCATCTGTAAAATAAATAAGCATTGGTGCAATAATACTTATAATGATAGTTGCAAACACACTTCCCATGGATCTGAATACTGACAATGAGCTTCGCTCCTTGGAGTCGTCTGTAATTGCAGATGCCATGCTTCCGTATGGAATATTGATGGCAGTATAAAATACTGACCCCCACAGCATATAGGTCACAAACATATATGCAATTCTGACTCCCATAGCCGCATCCCTGAAAAATGACTGATACATCATAAAGCTGGCAAGAGCCACAGGTCCTAACATTCTGCGAATCCATGGACGAAACTTGCCATCTTTTGCAGGCTTACAGACATCCACCAGACGCCCCATGCCAACATCAGTGAAGGCATCCACACATCTGGCAATAAAAAACATATTTCCAATTATTGCCGGTGCAATCCCCATAACCTTTGAATAAAAAACCATAACATATGTACTGGCAAATATAAAAGTAAAATCATTTGCCAAATCTCCCAGCATATAGCCGACTTTGTCCCGCATCCCAAATGGACGCACACTTTTGTTACTCACAATATTTCCTCCCTATACATCTTGTTTATTTCTTCACCTTGTTCAGCCTGCGGTTAATCTTTAATGTCTCTTCCTTGCCAATATGCACCTTTGGTCCCATCACTCCAATCATTGACAGAGCCCTCTTAACAGTAAATCCAGCTGCAAAGTCCATAATGCCCTTATTGTTGCTCCGTGATTTGTCACCTGGCTTATTGCGCATATAGTCCATAAGCTCTTTGCGGTGTCTCCATGCCACACCAAGCAGTATACGCTTAAAGGCTTTACTGCCCTTAGGATTTGCCATGACATCTCCGATTTTATCATTTATAGAAAAGTATCCCTCTGGCATATCAATTTCAAACCAGTTCAGCACATCACCGGTTTCTTTCATTCTGTAGTCCTCATTAAAGGTCTCAACCTTGCGGATATGGCTCTCATCTGTGTACTCACCAGCCCTTGCAGTCAGTACTGTCTCCCCCTGATTAGGCACGTCGAATTTAAAGAAATGATCCTCAGCTGTCTTAACGCCCAGTGACACTCCGTTTGCGAACAGCTCAACCTCCGGCTGATTTGAGTAAACCGTAACCTTTGTCACTTCCTCTACTCTGTCCATATATCTCTTACCACTTATATGCACAAATGGCTGATCCGAAAGCCATGCCTTGTAGGCATAAAAAGCATCTTTTTTGTATTTCCTGTCAAAGCTGACAAGTCCCTTGTGGTTCATGCCATCCTCGCCACCTTCGCTTCTTGCATCTGCGGCAAAGTCAAACATATTCCATACCCAGCATCCCCATATGAATGGGCGTGTATACAGCTGCTTAATCAGCTCTTCGTGGTAGATTGCCTGATATTCCTCTGAATAATCTCCCTGTGCCGGCTCTGAGTTATGCCAGTTTAAGGCTTCACATCCATATTCACTCATGCCGATTGCTTTTTCCGGATGCTTTCTGTGGAACTCATCCATAAATTTTCCATTCTGGTCAGTTGTACCGCCATACCAGCCATAATAGTGATTGTAGGCAACCACATCAGATATATGTACATATTCCTCATCCATGTCGCACATGGTCACAACCGCCAATGTGGTCTTTCTGGTCGGATCTAATTTGTGGCACAAATCATTTAGTGCATAATGATTTTCTAGTAATGGCTGGTCTGTCACGCCGCCCATTGTAATCTCATTTGAAAGTCCCCACACCACAATAGATGGGTGGTTATAGTTCTGCACAATCAGCTCCCTCATCTGGTTAAGCGTGTTCTCCACTCCATTGGTCAGGTGCCGTGAGATATACGGAATCTCTGCCCATATTACCAGTCCTCTTTCATCGCACAAATCATAAAAAGCCTGGTCATGCTGGTAGTGTGCCAGTCTGATTGTATTTGCCCCCATCTCACAGATTAAGTCTATGTCCTCCTTATGGTCTTCAAAGGACAAGGCATTCCCCTTCTTTGGTCTGTCCTGATGGCGGGACACTCCACGCAGAGGATATGATTTTCCATTTAGGATAAAGCCTCTCTCTGGGTCTATCTCATAGCTGCGGCAGCCAAAACGTACACTTCGCTCATCCAACACCATGCCATTTTCCAGCAGCTCAACCTTTAGAGTATAAAGATGTGGGTCTTTTCTTCCATCCCACAAATGTACATCAGAAATAGCAAGCTTTGTCTCTCTTAACTGGGCATCTGTAGTTTTTTCAACAATCTTTTTTCCATCATCCCAAATCTGCCAGTAAAGACTCTCTCCTCCTGTCATACCTGTGAGAAAAGCCTCCACTGTCACCTCTGCCTTATCTCCCTGCACGAGAGGTGTCACCTTTACTCCCGGGGTACCCCAGTAATCCAAATCAAACCTCTTGCTGCCTGCACACAGGATAGATACAGTACGATAAAGTCCACCATAGAATGTAAAATCTGCCTGCTGTGGATATACATGGTCATTTGGTGCATTGTCCACCTTTACCACAATCTCTGTGTCCTCGGTAATAAACTCTGTGATATCCACACGCCATGTAGAATATCCTCCATCATGCTTTGCCACACTTTGTCCATTTACCAATACTTCCGCAGAAGAATTAGCTCCTTCAAACTCCAGATAGACAGCCTGACAATCTGGCAAATCAGCTTTGTGAAGGATCTTGCGATACTGACAGGTGCCTCTGAAATAATCATTTCCACCATCCTGCCCATCAATTCCATTCCATGTATGAGGGAGATTTACTTTCTCCCACTCCTCATCTGGCTTAGCAAACTGCCAGACATTGTTCCATATAATTTTTTCCATATAATATACCTCGTTTTCCTTATATATGTCTTACTGTACAAAATAGATAATTTTCATTGTCTACATAGGCACTTTTTTATAGAATACATCAGAAAGACAGTGCCAACAAGCGCACAAAAACAGGCACATACTAGGTTAGTTGACACTTGTACACTATATGTCTCCAAAATACAGAAAAGCTGCCACTGCTGGCTTTCCTTTCATACTATGCTATACAGAGAACCTACCACCATCAAACCTGCCACTGGCAGCTTTTCTGGATGCATGGCAACTGGCAGCTTCTCTTGCATACTTTGGTATAAAAAAGGCTCATGCACAAATATGTACATAAGCCTGTATAATAACTAATTTATTCTCACAAGAGAAGTATATACCTGAACCAGTTCCTCTCTTGGCATCTTCATATCATGAGCAATCCACCAACGCATGGAGCTGACCAAAGCCCCCGACATAACCGCAGCTAACAGTTCAGCTTTGGCAGGCAAATCCGCTCCTTCAGCCTCATCATCCCTCAGATGAAGCAGCATATCTCTCTCAATTTCTTCAGACAAAATATTAAAGAGTATCTGTGAACTTCTACTTTTCATAATAGATGAAAAAATATCTATATGCTGCTCAATAAACTGTAAACTACAATCTATCATGGCAGCATAAAACATCTTTGGATGCTTCTGCTCTCTCCACAGATTGTTCTCCTGGGAAAACTGCATAGAAAGCTCTCTTATAGTAAAGGCAAAAAACTCATACTTATCTGCAAAATGTTTATAAAAAGTAGCACGGCGAATCATTGCCCGCTCACAAAGCTCTCCAACTGATATTTCGTCAAAGCTTTTCTCCTTAAGCAGCTCCATCAGAGCATTTGTAAGCAAGTGATATGTACGCTGCACCCTGAAATCTAATTTTTTCTCCATGTCCGTTCTCCCTATATATAAGTTTACCCATTTCTTAGCACTTCCGTAGCGCTTCCCCAACGTGCGTGAAAAGGTGCTAGACGTCCTGCTGGCATCTGTTTACTCTCAACCAAAGCAAAGCAGAAATTGAACTCCCGGTTCACATCTTCCGTAGCGCTTCATTAACGTGCGTGAGAAGGTGCTAGACGTCCAGTGGACGTCTGCTCAGCACCGACCGAAGCGGAGCGGAGATCGAACTCCCAGTTCGCATCTTCCGCGGCC
>CAVKUD010000210.1:0-4886 GCA_963659315.1 Senegalimassilia sp.
GCATTGATAATTTTAAGGAAAAAGCTCTGAAAAGGTTAAACTTCTCAGAGCTTTTTGTCTACAGTCTGAAACGGAAAAGCTTTACAGCTTTTCCGTTTTTTGACTAAAATTTTAAAAGTACACCGTAATAGTAGTTCCCTGTCCCAGCTCACTCTCCAGCTTAAGCTTAGCATCATGAATCTCCACAATATGCTTCACAATAGCAAGCCCCAGCCCGGTACCACCTGTAGCCTTTGACCTGCTCTTATCCACCCTGTAGAACCGCTCAAATATCCTCTGCTGCTCTTCTACTGGTATGCCGATTCCATTATCCTTTACCACAAGTCTTGGCTCGTCTCCACCGTGGACTTCCACCCAGACCGAACCATTTTGCTTATTATATCTGATGGCGTTCTGCACCAGATTATCTGTCAGCTCCCGCATCATTTCCTTGCTTCCACAGATATTGCACTTTTCGCCTACATACTCAAGTGTTACCTGCCTGTTTTTTGCATTTACATCAAGGGCTTCCATACATTCTGCTACTATCTCATTTAAGTCAAATTTCTCAAATGAGCTCTGGTTGTCAGTCCTGTCAAGCTCTGACAATCTGATTATGTCATTGATGAGAGAGAGAAGTCTCTGCGCATTTTTTCTGATTTCCTGTACAAAGTGCTTCTGCTTTTCCTCATCTACCATGCCTGCTTCGATTAGCTCTGCATAACCTGAAATAGCTGTAAGCGGAGTCTTAAGCTCATGGGATACATTGGCAGAAAAATCCTGTCTCGCCTTGGCAGCCGACAAAATATCTGTGTGCTGCTTGCGTATCATGCTGGCAAAGGGTACCAGCTCCTTGTATGGAGGCTCCATGCTTGCATCCTCCATATTCTGTGCCATCTTTTCAATAGGTGCTATGAGCTGTCTTGTGAGCATGTGGGACAGGGCGATACAGACCACCACTATGATTATCACTATGAGAATTATCATAGGTGACACTGCAAAAAATACTGACCATATGCTGCCTGCCTCCGTTGAGACCCTGAGCACTGTTTTATTATCCAGCAGGATGGCATAGTAAAATGTGTTTTTGTTCATGGTGTTTGATTTTCTGACACACTCACCCACGCCATTTGTAAATGCCTCCTGTATCTCTGGTCGGTCAGAGTGATTGCCAAGCTCTGTGGTGCTGGCATCATTATCATAGAGGACTGTGCCATCCGAATCTACCCAGGTGACTCTCAGCTCACTGATATCTGTAGACAAATCTATATTATCCGTACTGATATCGGGTGTCTCAAAATAATGTGTGTCCTTTAAAAGCTTTGCACTGACACTCAAATCATTTCGTATCTGCTTCTGAAACAGATTGTAATATACAATTGTAGTACTGATTGTTGATGCAAGCACTGCAAGTATTGCAATGAGCACCAGTCTTGTATTTATCTTTCGTTTCATTCTATTACATATCCTACGTTTCTAACTGTTCTGATTCTGCTGCCGTACTCGCCCAGCTTCTGTCTCAGGGTCTTTATGTGCATATCAAGGGTTCTGGACTCGCCCACATACATTACGCCCCAGACAAGCTCCATGATACGGTCTCTCTCCAATACGATTCCCCTGTTAATCAGGAGATATTGCAGCAGCTCGTATTCCTTAAAGGTCAGGTCTATGGTCTTTCCATCAATTGTGACCTCATGCTTTTCGTTGTTTAAAACCAAATCATCAAGCACGATTGTCTTTACATCCTCTGGCTCGGTTCTTCTCAAGAGAGCCTTAACCCTTGATATAAGCTCCATTACAGAAAATGGCTTTTTGATATAGTCGTCTGCACCGTCCTCAAGCCCCTTTACCAAATCGATATCAGCAGTTTTCGCTGTCACCATGATAATAGGCAGCTTCTTGGTGTATGGACTTCGTCTTAATTTCTTTACTATCTCGTTTCCATTCTCGTCTGGAAGCATAATATCTAAAAGCACCAAATCAGGAATGACATCTGCGATTTGCTTGTAAAAGCTTTTGGCATCCTCAAAGCCCAAAACCTTGTGTCCCGAATTCTTGAGGGCAAATTCCTCTATCTCCCGTATGCTCTCATCATCCTCAACTATATAAATCAGTGCCATTTTCAATCACCCCTTTTGTATTATCTAAACGCTATTTTTTCTCTTTTATTTTATCATCTTTTCCATTAATGCGATACATGGATTTAAGCTCCTGATATTCCTTATCATAGCTTGCTCTCTCCTGCTCTGACATAGAGTTAAATATCTCATGTGTATCGTATCCGCCATCATGGATGGCAACCATTTCAACTGCCACATTTGAGCAGTGGTCAGAAACTCTCTCTAAGTTTGTAAGTACATCCTCTAAAATCACGCCAAGCTCAATCGTACATTTGCCCTTGGTAAGTCTCTTTACATGATTCTGCTTTATCTCTTTTGTGAGTCCGTCTATCACGTCCTCAAGCGGCTCTATATGGACAGCCTCATCAAGGTTCTCACTGTTAAATACATCAACAGTCTTTACCACGATGTCGTGTACAGCCCTTGTGATGGTTTCCATCTCTGCCTTAGCCTTCTTTGAGAAAACCAGTGACTTATCATTCATCTCTTTTGCTGACTCTACAATATTTATTGCATGGTCTGATATTCTCTCAAAATCACTCATTCCGTGTAAAACCACTGAAAGGCTCTCACTGTCTGCCTTTGACAGATTCTTGCTGGACAATTTAACCAGATACGACCCCAGCTTATCCTCATAGTGGTCAACCTTATCCTCAAGCTTATAGACCTTTGCCGCCTTTTTCTTATCGTAGTCATTGACTACTTCAAGGGCAAGTGTAATGGCTTCCATGGTCTCAGCTGCCATCTGTCTGGCTGCATTTCTGCATATCTCCATGGCAAAGGCTGGACGCTCCAGAAATCTCTCATCAAGGGCAAGGATTTCTTCATCATCCTGCTCCTCTGCATCCTCTTTTCCGTCTGGAATGACGATTGTGGCAAGCTTAACCAGCCAGTCAGAGAACGGATATAAAATTATACAGCAGCCTATGTTAAACAAGCTGTGGATTACGGCTATTCCTGCTGCGTTTGCTGATTCGTGTAAAAAAGCAAAGTTTATTATCTGGTTTAAGCTGTAGAATACTACCATAAAAAGTATTGTTCCTATCAGGTTAAAAAACAGATGAATAGCAGCTGCCCTCTTGGCATTTTTCTTGGCGCCAAAGGATGAAATAATTGATGTAATACATGTACCTATATTCTGTCCCATTATAATAGGAAGCGCTGCCGAATAGCTTACTGCACCTGTAGAGCAGAGTGCCTGTAAGATACCTACAGAAGCCGATGAACTCTGGATAATGGCTGTAAGCACTGCACCTACCAGCATACCAAGCACTGGGTTTGAGAATTTGGTAAACATGCTGGCAAAACGTGCGTCCTCGGCAAGTGGTGCCACCGCATCACTCATGGCTTCCATTCCAAACATAAGGATGGCAAAGCCCAGCATGATATTTCCTATATCCTTTTTCCTGCTCTCCTCCTTGGATGACATGATAAGAATTATACCGATTGCTGCAAGCACCGGCGAAAATGATGATGGCTTAAGCAGCTGTAACCATATGCTGCTGCCCTGTATTCCGGTCAGTGACAGCATCCATGATGTAATGGTGGTACCTACATTGGCACCCATTATTATTCCGACAGCCTGTGACAGCTTCATGATTCCTGAGTTTACAAAACCAACAACCATGACTGTTGTGGCAGATGATGACTGTATGACAGCAGTCACTCCTGCACCTAATAGAACTGCAAAAATCTTTTTTGATGTAAGCTTTTCAAGAATTGCCTCAAGCTTTCCTCCTGCCATCTTGGCAAGTCCATCTCCCATGGCAGACATTCCATACAGGAAAAGTGATAATCCGCCAATCATTGACAACAAATTAAAGATACTCATAAATTTTACCTCATATGCTTTCTTTTTACCTACAAGCATAACTTAACAGGGCTATGTAAAATCCAAACATAGCCCTATGTAAAATCTATGTAAAATGTATAATCTGTGTAAAATATGTAAAGTCAAACTCGTCTGTGTACGCAGCTGTCAGTACTAGAACTCCTCGTCTGCCGAGGTCTTAAGTGAATAGAGCACCCATTCTGAAATATTGGTGGCGTGGTCTCCTATCCTCTCAAAGTATTTTGCAACCATGAGTAAGTCTGTTGCTTCCTCTCCGTCATCAGATTTGTCCTGGATAAGCTTTATAATGTCCTTTTTGGTCTCATCAAACAGGGCATCCACTATATCATCATGGGCGATTACATCCTCTGCCTTCACCTTATCCTTCTCGATATATGCCTCAATGCTCCAGTTGAGCATGAGCACTGTCTCTGATGCCATCTTATTAATGTGCTCAAGGTTTGCCTCATACTTGCTCTTGCCCATAAAGATAGTCATCTCAGCTATGTCTGAGGCATGGTCACCTATTCGCTCCATGTCTGTGACCATCTTCATTGCAGCAGTGATAATACGCAAATCCTTTGCCACTGGCTGCTGCTGAATCAGGAGGTTAAAGCAGATATTCTCTATCTTTTTCTGGGCACGGTCTATCTGTGCATCCCCTGCCATAATCTCCTTTGCCAGTTCCTCATCCTTTTTACCCAGGGCTTCTACCGCCTTGGCTATGGACTCCTCTATCATGGTGCCCATCTTAATCATTTCATTATTTAATTCCTGAAGCTGCTCATCAAATTTACTTCTCATCGCAATTAACCAAACCTTCCAGTAATATAGTCTTCTGTTCTCTTATCCTGTGGATATGCAAATAACTGCTTTGTATCCGCAAATTCCACCATCTCTCCTACCAGGAAAAATGCTGTATAATCTGATACTCGCACTGCCTGCTGCATATTATG
>CAVKUD010000211.1:0-4875 GCA_963659315.1 Senegalimassilia sp.
GCAGCATAGGTCATGTATGCTATATCAACAATATTCCATTTGCTATCCTGCGTTCTATCTCAGACAGTGAGGGTGGAGCCATTGATTATCAGACATTTGCTGAGAAGGCGGCAGACCAGTCTATTGAGGTGGTGAAGGAATTTATAGCTCGAGTTTAGGATAATTCACATGGTGGATGGGCTTCCCACATTGAAGGCTGTGTTAATCTACTGATATACAGTGTATTTTGCAGAAAAAATATGAAGTTAGCTGCGGGTGCGAATCGTGGATAGGGTGGACGAATTTGGATAGGTGTTTACGTTGCCGAGGTTATGGAACCCGCAGCAGTTCATATTTTGTTCTGCAAAACAACTGTATATCATTCGATTATCGAAGGTCGGTGAGTGGGAAGCTTTTTGCGATTTGAGTTATCCTATGCTATTGTGTGGAAAGCTTTTTGTAATATATCTGATATATGGCTTGAAGGCTTGCGTATACAAGAGAAGTTTCATGTAGTATGCATGTGAATTATATTGTGGGGACTCTTTATAGGGAGAAAGGGGATTTACTATGAGAAAATGTGTAGTAGAGAAATTGGCAATGATTAGAAAGACAGTCAGCGGAGGTGGAATAGTTGCTCTGAGCATGTTTGCGATGATGTTAGCTGGCTGTGCTTCTAACCAGGCAGATGATGGGCAGGTGACCGAAAGCCAGGATGCCAATGTATCGGGAACTGAAACTCAGGTGGTCACGGAAACAGTAAATTATGAGGTGCGGGATAACATTTATTTTTACAGAGATGATACGCAGATAGGCACATTTGAGGTGTATGAGAATTGTGATTTTGCAACCTCTCTGGATGAATTTATATCTGTGCTGTATATGAGTGATGCTTCTTTTTCTGATGAGAAGGAGCTTGCAAGTGAGGGTAAGTACACCTTAACTTATGCGGAGCTTTCAGTTCAGCAATCTGCGGCGATGGAGACTGAAGGAGCAGATACTGAGTGGCATTATTATATCCATGATGGTGGCAATTTCTTTGTAGATGTAACACTTGACAGCAAGGATGAGTCTACAGATGAACTGGAAGAGTATCTGGAATCATATATGAAGTCTCTGGCAGATTAAATATAGGGATAGCTTTTAACTTAGGCAGTGCTTATTGGCACTGCCTTTTTGATGCCTTAGTATGCAGAAAAGCTGCAAGTGACAGGTTAGCTTGGTGTGCATTGGATTGGTGGAATATCATCCCAAACTCAGAATATAATTTACCATGAGTGTATATAGAGCTTATTTAGCAGGACAGCAAGAATTTGACAGAAGGAAAAGAAATAAAAAGAGACGCAATTTTCTGTTGATGCTGATTTTACTGGTGGCAGTGACAGGCGGTGCCTACTGCTATCACAACAAAATAGACACGCCGTTTGCAGGAGGCATAGAAGCGGCACTTGGCAGTAATACAGAAAATAAGATAAGTGACAATGTTGTAGCAACCTTTGATGAAATCGTGGGAAGTCGGGCGAGCAGCATGGATTGGCTGAATAATGCCATATCAAAGCTTCCAATTCTGGGGGATTATTCATTTGGGGATAAAAAGCTCCCAATCTACAGCGTGGATACTGATGAGAAAAAGATTGCCATATCCTTTGATGCCGCCTGGGGTGCCGAGGATTTCGAGAGAATTATGGAGGTTCTTGATGCCCATGATGTAAAGACCACATTTTTTATGACAGGTGGCTGGGTCGAAGCCAATCCCGACTGTGTGAAGGAGCTGGTTGAGAGAGGGCATGACCTGGGAAATCACAGTGAGCACCACTACGACATGGCTACACTCTCAAAGGAGGAGATTGAGTCTGAGCTTATGAGTGTGCATGATAAGGTAAATGAGCTGACAGGCTATGATATGAAGCTTTTCAGACCGCCATATGGTTCATATAACAATGAGGTAATTGATACAGCCTACGACTGTGGTTACTATCCGATTCAGTGGTCAGTAGATTCTCTGGACTGGAAGGACTATGGTGTGAGGTCAATTATAGATACTGTATGCAACCATGATGCCTTGGGACCAGGAGCCATCATACTATGCCATAATGGGGCAACATATACAGCAGATGCTCTGGATGAGCTGCTCACCAATTTGCAGAATGAGGGATACGAGTTTGTGAAAATATCAGACCTTATCATGACTGATAATTACCATATGGATGCGACAGGAAAACAAGTGGCAGATTAAAAATAGTACTATGGTATTTGTGAGGAATGACTATAAAAAATTACTGCAAAATAGTACATTAAAAATCATAAAAGAGACATAAAAAACCATTTATCCACATAAATGAGTGAATTATTAACAAAATTGTGAATAAGATATGCAAAGTTGCGCATGATTTGCGCAGATGTTTTCTGCCAGAAATTTGACATTTTATACATATGACTATTGGAAAAAATATACAAAATGCATGCTTAATCCTTGGAAATGCTCACAATTGAAAGAAGAGGGAGCAAGGTGATAGACTAAAAATATGAAATGAACAAACGGTTGTTCAAAAGGAGAGTATGTATGAAAAAGAAGACGATTGTAAGAATTACAAGTACAGTTATGGCAGCTATGCTTGCAGTTTCTCAGCTTGGAGTATTCGACAGCATGAATGTTTTGGCTGAAGAGACTGATAGCAGCAGCGCTGTGACTGCGGAGACGGTGGCACTGAAGGATTCGGATTTTACTGGTTCACTATGGGATGATGAAATATGGAAGGTCAGTGCGACTGAATGGAATAACGCTAATTTTGACAATTTCACATATTCAGATGATGAGTGGCTTAAACCAGGAGCTGATGCTGGCGAAACAGCACTTAAGTTCTATATGGGAGACGGAGGAAGCTTTAATCTTACTCAGTCAATCAGCGAGCTTCCAGCAGGAGAGTATATACTTACCGCTTATGCTATGGGAGATAAAGCTTCTATAGATGTCGTTTTAGAGGGCACTGATGGCAACATAACCCAGACAACAGACGAAGCGGTAACTCTGGATGGCTATAATACATGGTATACAGTAACAGAAACATTTGAGGTAGAAGAAAACGATTCAAATGTTAAAGCTGGTTTAAAGGGAACTGTGGAAGCTGATGGATATGGCTACATAGACCATATTACAATCACTGGTGTATCAAAATCAGCAGAAGACCAGGACAACACAGCAGATAACTCAACAGCATCTGTAACCTACACAGAGGTAGCAGCTACAGACTATGAGTTTGGCACAACAAATCTTCTCACAAACGGAGATTTCGAGACTGATTATACAAGTGGCTGGACAATCGAAAAGGATGATGATGTAACAGCCGAAGTTAAAGACACAGGCAGTGATGCTAATCAAACATATCACATGAATATCTGGAATGGTGGCAGTGGCGCAGAAAACTTTTCGATTTCACAGAATGTCAGCCTTAAGGCAGGAACATATTTACTGTCAGTCGAGATGGACGGAGAGAGCGTGGATAGTGGACTTTCACTTTCTGTAGGCTCTGAGGACTCATCTGTTTCAAAGACAATGACAGCTACAACAGGCTGGGATAACTGGAACACAACAAGCATTGCATTTACATTAAATACAGCTGATACAGCAACAGTTAAGATAAGCGGAGCAATACCAGCAGGTTACTGGGGAGATATTGACAATATCAGTCTTGTAAGGCTTGCATCAGATGAAGCAGCAGATGCAGATGATGACAGCTCGGATGAGGATGATACAGATGACTCAACAGCAGTTGCAGCAGATATCTCTGTAAAGAAAATATCTGGTCTGTCAGATGACTTTATCACAGGTGCTGATGTATCTTCATACTTAAGCCTTGTAAATAGTGGTGCATGCTTTTATGATGCAGACGGCAGCAAGCTTTCAGACCAGGGCTTCTTTAACTTGCTCAAGGCTGGCGGCACAAATTATATCCGTTTAAGAGTATGGAATAACCCATATGACGAAAATGGAAATGGCTATGGCGGTGGAAATAATGACCTTGATGCTGCCATATATATGGGCAAGCTTGCAACAAATGCAGGAATGAAGGTGCTTATTGACTTCCATTTTTCAGACTTCTGGGCAGACCCTGGCAAGCAGCAGGCTCCAAAGGCATGGTCAGATATGACACATGAGCAGAAGGTGGCTGCAATTAGTGAATTTACAACAGATTCCCTCAATAAGCTTTTAGCAGCAGGCGTAGATGTGGGAATGGTTCAGATTGGAAATGAGACAAACAATGGCTTCTGTGGTGAGTGGTATGGAAGTAACGGAAGCAACTGGTCAAGCGTGGCAGAGCTTTTCAACTCAGGCTGTAAGGCAGTCAGAAGCGTAGCCGAGGCAAATGACAGAGAGATTAAGGTTGTTTTACATTTTGCAAACCCAGAGGCAGCTGGTACATACGCTGAGTATGCTAAGAACTTAGATGCCAACAATGTGGATTATGATGTTTTTGCTTCATCATATTATCCTTACTGGCATGGCACAACAACTAATCTGACAAATGTGCTTAAAAATATAGCAGATACTTATGGCAAAGAGGTAATGGTGGCAGAGACCTCATGGGCTACCACACTGGATGATGGTGATGGACATGAGAATACAGTCCGTGTTGGTAATAATGACACAAATAATGATTCAGATAAACCAGAGATGAATTATGACTTTTCAGTACAGGGACAGGCTGATGAGATTGCAGCAGTTGCAAGAGCAGTCAAAAACGTAGGAGATGCAGGAATTGGTCTTTTCTACTGGGAGGCTGCATGGATTCCAGTCCAGTATGCATATGACGCAGATGGCAATGTATTATCAGATGTAGTTGCATCTAATAAGGCAGCCTGGGAGAAATATGGTTCAGGATGGGCATCATCATATTC
>CAVKUD010000212.1:0-4773 GCA_963659315.1 Senegalimassilia sp.
GTATTAGAGCGAAGAAACCATCTGTAAATCAAAAGAAAGTAAAATCACTTAAAACAGAGACGGATGAGGATAGAGAGGAAATACATCAAGCATATGAGGGATATACAGTATCTAATATCATGAATAATGAAGAATTAGATACAAAATTAGGGGAAGAAACTGGTGATAGTGCAGATTTTGTATCTATTGAGGATATTGAAAAACTCAATCATAGTAAGTTAATAGATGGGGAAGAACCAGAGCCAGAACCTATGCCGGATAATTCTATAGAATCAGACAGTGATAGTACATATATTGATGATTTATATGTAGAACTGTACGACGAATATACAACAGAGCAGTTAGATGAGATGATTCGTGTTCTTAAATATATGAAAAATGTAGATGCGGATACATTGAGGAACATGTTTCCGCCAAGCATGGAAGCAGGGCAAATCAAGGATTATATAAATATATTTTATGGATAAAGGGTGGTAATAGAATGAATAATGTATTAATTTCAGGGCGTATTTTTTCAAGTCCTGATACGGTATTTGTACCAATTGGAGATGCAAATAATATCGTGAGTAGATTTACGATTGCAGCATATGATGATAATTATGATTCAACAGAGGCAGACAATGATAATGTGGATTTTATTGAATGTCTAGCATTTGGAGAGACTGCACGGATGATGAATTCATATTTTGTAAAGGGGGTACGAGTAGTCTGTGGCGGTAAACTCAGAAACTACAGATTTAAGGACCCAAATTGGGCAGAGCATTTTACTAATATCATTGTTGTAAATTATCTGGAATTTTGCGGTAATGAAAGTACAAAAAAGAAAAATGCAGGTATAACAAAAGATAAGACAGTTAGGTCTCAGGACAAAATCATAGAAAAATTATATGAGGAATATGTGAAAAATGATATGCCTTGCATTAATGAGGATGATTATTATCATCTTGCCAGAGGTGTGAATTAGGGGTGACAGAGTGTCACCCTTTTTATTTTATAAAATTGAAGAAAAGTCAAAAATTTATTTATTTAGTTTATTTTTTTGATGCAGCCATTTTATAGAATATTTGTAGAAAAATCATAATAGATAGGAGGTATTAATATGTCGGATGTACAGAAGTTTGCGACAGTTGAGATGAGTAGAAAACAGGTAATTACGGAAAAACCTTATCACTCAGAAAAGACGGGAAAGGATTATGCAAGAGTAATAACACCGGATGGAGGTTCATTTCTTTATCCCATGGACAGCTTAAAGATACAGGATAATGACCCAGAACGTGTATTTTTTTCTCGCCCTGTCGGAACAGAAATCTCAGTGACCTTTGGAGTAAGAAATGAAAATGTGCCAGATGATGCACCGAATAGGGAAAAATTCAAGAACATAACTAAAATGGTTAAGGTAGAAGACCTGCAGGCGATGTATGAAGAGGCAAGAATGCAATTTGCAGAGGAAAACAGTCAGTTTGTAAATATGACAGTACCATTAGATTGGGGAAAGCATTTTAATGGAAAGGATGGTACACCATATGTGGCTGTTTCGGTCTTGATTCCGGAGGAGAGTGGAGGTCATTATTGGAATTTTATTCTGCCAGAGAAACAGTTTTTGGTATCAAAAAAAGACAGTAGCATGGCATATTTTGGTTTCCCACGCATGAAGAAAGAATTTCCCGACCAGATGTATGAGATTGAGTTGCGCAGGCAGGCAAAAAATATAGATGGTTCGTACCAGAAGTTTACAAGGAGGGTAAGTCCTTTTGAATTAAAGGGGTATGTGGATGCCGCTGTTGAAAGAAATCGTGTGAGGAATATGTTCGTAAATATGACCATTTCAGATAAGCTTGCACGTGAGTTTACATCGAAGGATGGCAGCCATTTGCTATATGATGTATCGGTACCCGTGTATGATGCAGAAAATGTTAAACCAGTGTTTTATCATATTGTAGTACCGAGTGAGCGTGTAAGGGTGGATGATGATGCTGGAAAGGTGCAGCTCAGTTTATTTAAACTGGGGTCTGATGGAAATCCTTATACATTCAAAGGAAAGCATAGTGAAAAGAATGACGATAATTTATATTCTGAGACAGTAAGAGAATTTACATCTGAACAGATTGCAATTTGTTTTGAAAAATCGGAAGAAATATATCGGGAGCGAAACGCTGCGAATGTATCAACACTTGCAGAGGAAACTCGTAAAGATGGATTTGTTGAGGCACCTGACAACAATGTATTTGATGAGCAGGATGAATATCCAATTGTTATTGGAAGAGGGAGATGAGGTGTAAGAAATGAAAATATCTGATTATAGTTCAGAGGAGATTGCAGCAAGACTAAGTTTGTCTATTATGAACTTTGAAAAGAATAAGGATTATCTGGAAAATTTTCCATACATTCAAAAAGGAGAATTTGCATTTGTAGTTCAGTTTTGTGTGGGAGACCAGACCATATATGGCTTATATCCATCATGTCTTACAGTTACGAATGAAATTCTTGATAAATGGGGATATTCAAAGGATGTGTTATTTTCGCTTGCTGGCGATAATGCAGCTAAATTGTTTCCTTCTAAAATTGAAAAAATTGATGAGTATCAATATACAATTACAAACAGTATGGGATTTAATGGAGCAGCTGCATTATTTTATGATACGGATTCTGTCATTGAACAATTACAACAGATATGTGATGGCTTAGCAGATTATGACGAGTCAAGTCACCTTGTTGTATATCCAATGTCAAGCAATAGTTTGTGTGTATCAATTCCAAAACGTAACGATGAACTTCAATATACTGATTTAGCGCAAATTAATCAGCAAGTTGTAGATGCTGAAGAAAAATTCGGATATGAGATTTACAACCTTGGTCAGCAGGTATTAGGACTTGATTTACAGAATGAAACACTTAAAACAGCAGAAAATCAAGTTTTTCCTGCGGCATTACTAGATGAAAATACCTATATGAAAGAGAGGTCAAAGTAATGATTTATAGCGAGTTTTGCGAGTATTTAAAGGAGTACATGGAGACAAGATTATATAGCGAGGGAGAATATGACATATCTCTCAAAACCTTAAAGAAGAATAATGACACACCGTGTGAGGCACTCGTCATAAATAAACCCAGTAGAGATGGAGAATATTCTATAAGTCCATGTATTCATTTGGAACCATTCTGGGATAAATATATTGAGAATCCATCTACTACTACACTAATGCAGATAGTTGATTATTTGTATGATTCATATAAAGCTGCAATAAAAAATATGCCGAATGTTTGCAAACCTTCAAATGTGGCAACTATCAGAGACTATGAGAAAATAAAAGATTCTATTGTACCATGTGTAGTAAATTCAAAATGGAATCAGGAAGTATTGGCAGATGTGCCACATAGGCATTTGTCAGATTTTTCAGTAATATATCGTATTATGTTGAGCAAAGATGCATCTATAATTGTGAACAATAAAATTATGTATGAATGGAATGTGTCTCTCAAGGATGTTGACCAGGTTGCATTATCGAATATGGAATCCATAATGAAACCATATACGAAAAATATATATGACATTCTTGAGGAGAGGATGGGGATATCAAGGGATGAACTACCTTTTGACGATGGACCGGAACTTTATGTCATCGGGAATAAATTAGGTATGTTTGGAGCATCTATATTGGCGGATACAGATTATCTGAACTCAGTATCGGAGAAATTAGGTGGAGATTTCATTATTATACCATCGTCTGTGCAGGAAATTCTTTGCCTCAAGAATGATGATGAACTCATTTTACAGCGGCTGCAGGAAGTGATTGAGACTGTAAATACAGAGTCTGTGGATGAGAGAGAACGTTTATCGGATGTACCATATATATTTGATTCTAAATCCTGTGAGGTGATGCGGTTATCTGATTATAGGACAAAAAAAATAGAAGAGCAAAAATATGACTATTATGCAGCGATAGTAAACAGATAAAGGAGCTAAATATCTATGGATAAAAAATATGAAACGATGAAAGAAATGATAGTTAAGTATCAGCAGAACAAAAATAAAGAACCTAAAAAGGATGTGGAATATGTAATTGTAGAGAATAAGAAATAATATCAGGATGTCAGTTGGCTGCACCTTTTAGGTGCAGTCAATTCGTATTAAAGGAGTATAAGGAAATGGGTAAATCAATCATTATTGCTGAAAAGCCCTCTGTAGGAATGGAATATGCAAAAATACTAGGTGTATCAGATAAAAAGAATGGATATCTGGAATCAGAACGTTGGATAGTGACCTGGACTGTTGGTCATTTAATTACTATGTCATATCCCGAAAAGTATGATGAATCACTAAAAGAATGGTCTCTTAATACACTGCCTTTTTTGCCAGAATCCTATAAATACGAAGTGATTCAAGAAGTGAAAAATCAGTTTGGTATTGTAAAAGGTCTCTATAACAGAGAAGATATTGAAACTATATATTATGCAGGTGATTCGGGTAGAGAAGGACTATATATACAGATGCTTGTGCGTCAATTTGCAGGGCACACAAGAGGCATAAAAGAAAAAGTAGTATGGATAGATTCACAGACGGAAGAAGAGGTGCTGCGTGGAATATCAGAGGCAAAGGATATATCTGATTCTAAATATAAGAATTTAGCAAATGCAGGTTATATGCGAGCAATAGAAGATTATGTGCTGGGTATTAATTTTTCGAGGGCATTGTCTGTGAAATACGCAGCTATGGTGAATACCGGTACCAATCAAAAAAAGAAAAAGCCTATTTCAGTAGGGCGTGTGATGTCT
>CAVKUD010000213.1:0-4712 GCA_963659315.1 Senegalimassilia sp.
TTTCAAAGGATTATTAAACCGCTGATATCAATACCATTTGCAACCGTAACAGTATCCATGGCATCAGGTTCCCCAGAGGAGCAGAGAGTGGCATACAATTATGTTAAATCCTTCATAGGATTGTGCCTTGCAGGGGCAATGATGGTGGTATGTGTAAATCTTGGTGCTACCTTAGCTTCAGACCTTATTGCATTTAATGAAGATGAGCTGGATTTAACGCAGGCAGTTATATATATATCAGTACAGAATATGGTAACTCCTATCGTGGTAGCTGGACTTGTAAAAAGTGTAGAGGCAATTTTAAACAGATGGTTTTAGTGTGTAGACAGAAGGAGGTGGAATTATGTCACAGCAGATGGACAGGAATGTGAATTTAGAGGAGTACGATAATGCGGGCTTTATGAACATTGATTATTTCAGATATCAGACAGTGAAGCAAAAGGCTATTTTATATGTATCTGCAGGTATTGCTATAGTGATTGTATTGGCAGTCAATATCTTTTTCCAAAAATATCAGATGTTCGCAGTGGTTGCAGCTGCCCCTATTCTTGGTTTAGGAGGTCTCTTTTCCAGCAATTATAATCAAGACCTGACAATGCTGCAGTATCTGAAACTAAAACTAAAACCCTCAGTATATGTGACCCCGCTTTTGAGCACAGAGGACCCTATGTATGTGCGTGAATATTTTAAAGAAGTACCAAAAGAAGAACTGGTACAGCGTTCACCGGCAGAGTATGCAGCATATAAGAAGAAAGTTATCAGACTGCTGATTATAGGTGTAGTAGGCTTCTTCCTCTTGATGATAGGAATCGTAGTATTCTTTCTGTCACGCAAGGAGAATATCTCAAATGACGTACACCATACAGTATCTATGATAATTAATCAGGCAGGTGTATTTGTATGAAAGTAAACAAGAAAATGATAATTCCTATAGGAATTATAGCGATGGTATTAGTGTTTCTTATCCTTATGTACACGGGAATTCTGGAGACGCCAACAACTCTTGAAGGTGAAAAAAAGAACACGGATATATCCGTATCTGACGCATCAGAATTAAAAGATGACCACTTTTATGTATATCATGATGGAGAATTCTTTTTGTGCCCTGAAGGGGATAAGAATTGGAAGAAAAATAATACAACCTATGCGCATGCTCTATGGTTTACTTCTGATAATGATATGAATATACCTACGCTTTATCCAGGAGATAAACTGGTATATGTGTCCTCAGAGAAAATACCATACGATGGAATAGAATGGGAACATTATGCGGACTATGGCTATTCCATTGGTGTAGTCAACATGGTTAAGGACAAATCAGGACATTACAGGATTGAGAATGAGAATGGAGATTCAAGCAGTTCAAAGGATGGATTCCTTGCTTTCTTATACGATAAATCAGATGCTTCAGTTTTAAGTAAATATGCATCTACATCAATATTCTTAAATAAACTTGGAGATGTGGAAGTCAGAGAAAATAATGTAAGTGATTGTGGTGTGATAGCAAATCTGGAAAAAGATGCAACATATGTCTGCGAGTGGTACACAGGCACTTACTATCAGGACTATGAAATGACAGCAAATATACATCCGTTTGTAGCATTTGAAACATTCAAAACCTATGATTATGAATTTCTGCACAGTAATTGTATTTCAATTACGATTCCATCCTGGTTTACCACTGGATATTACTATGTACAGGATTTAGGGCTGTTCCGTTTTGTGTCAAAAGAAGATACGGGGTCTTACGATGGAGAGCCTTATGATGCATCCATTGACTGGAATCAGACAGTTATTGAGTATGACGAAAATGGCAAGGTGATTTACGACCCGACATCAGAATACAACGATACATCAACTTCAACAATAACAGATTCTGACAGTGACAGAGATGATATAGAGGACGATGAGGCAGAGAGCATAGAATATGGCACAGAATACGAGAATTATTATAGCGATGAAATAGTAGATGGCACGGATGAAGGGAAAACATTAGACGAGGAAGATTCAAATGTAACGATTATTCCTTGATAGAGTAGATGGAGGATTGAGATGAGCGAAGGCAGAATGCTTTTTAAAAACGATTTGGATAGTAACGAAGAGTACCAGGACATATTAAAGGCAATTAAAGGCGAGAATGCAACCCTTTATTATTGCCTGATGGAAAATATCAGTAAAAATACAACAGTGGGCATAAGAGAAGATGTATTGATGATGATTGCCCAGAATGTTGGGCGTATATCAGATTTCTTACATGATGATATAGGAAGAGTTACATACTTTGCCCTGCTGACAAATAACTCTGGTATTGGAGCAGAATGGTACGAGTGGATGCTGTCGCAGGATAACTGGATAACAGCAATAGGGATGGATAATTTTTTTATCTTAATTGGTGAAATACAGGAACACCATATTTCCTTGGAATCCTTTGAAAAAATTTATTCTCCAGAAGATGATTTCGCAGATATTCTAGGAAAAATAAATGATTATCAGAATGAGCGGATGGAAGAGCATACTGGAGTGGATTATCAGGAAGAAGCACAGTCTGCCAGTGAAGCAGAAAACGATAATGTAACAGAAAACGAGGCTGCAGAAGTAACAGAAGCAGTACAATCAGAAATTAGCACAGAGCAGAATTCAGTGTCACGAGAGCAGGAAGTAAGTAATATATTTGGTAATCTTTTGACTGTGATGAGTGAGGATAATGCAAAAAATACCATATCAATGCAGAATGAATTGGCACAGATTATTGCCAATTTTCAAACCAGTTTTAATGAAATGTCTACTTTTGCCTATGATTTAATATATCAGTGGAACAGTGACAGGCAGGAGATGGAACGATTAAAAGCTTTATTTCAGCTGCAGCAACAGGTCCTCAGTTCACAGACAATGAAAATTAACGAATTGCGTAACCTTTTAGAACAAAAGGACAATGAGATTAAAAAATCGGTACAACGAGAACTGAAGCAGGAGGAAATCTCAAAAAAAATAATGGAACTTAAATCACTAAGCGAAGAGACAACAAGCTTTGGTCATACATCAGTATAGGTTGAGGGGTATATTATGAAGCAGGATTATGTAAAAATTTTGCAGACAGTTATAAGTGAATCGTCTGATGAAAATTTAAATATTTTAAATCATTTGCTTGAGAGCTTTGAGCAAAGCGAAAAGAACGCAGACATTGCGAAATGTATATACCAGTCAATTGATGATATGACAGAAGCACTGGCAGATATTTATATTTATTTTATTGAGAACAAAATGGATGTATCATGGTTTTATTTTGCAAAAACCATTATGGAAGAAAGAGACAATGCAGCTGATTATTTTGAAGTATTAAAATCAATTGTTCCTGGTAAAACGCCACTGGAATTAGAAGATGTAGAGAGATATTTTAACCAGGATAGTGGAGACTGTGAATCATTTCGCCTGGATATAGACAGCAGATATAATGTGTTTATACCATACTACCAAAAGAGTGAAGAGGCAGACAATAATTTACAGGAAAATGCGTTCATGCGTTCACAGCGAGAACTTGAAACCATCAGATGTGAGTTGATGGATGCAAAAACTGAATTATTTCGTACAAATGTCAGAAATACAGAACTGGAAGAAGAGATTTTTACACTTCGTAAAGATATAGAATCTGCCAAGAGTAAATTATATATCTTAAATAAGCAGTTGAACAATAAAGACCAGCAGTTTTCTATGATTACAAATGTAAATGCCGTTCTAACTAAAGAAAATGTGGAACTTGAAAAGACAATTGCTGATTTGGAGCAGAAGAATGAGGAACCAGCAGCAGAAATTCAGAGATTAAACGACATAATCAAGGAACAAGAACATGACTATGTATCAAAAATAGATGAATTAAATTTTGTAATTTCTGATTTGGAAAACCAACTTGTAGATTTACGGAATGAGAAAGAAAATCCTGTAGAAGATAAAATCAGTGAATTATACATGGATGGAGACATGGCAGATGAACTTGTGATGAGTGAAACGGAGGAGCCATCAATAAATGAAATTGCAAATATTTTCAATGAATCGGAAGAATTAGAAATTCCGTCATCATCTGAGGAAAATTTTGATTTTGACAGCATTGAGACAAACAATAGCATCTTTGAAGATGTTTATGTGACAGAAGATGATTTAATAGAAATAAAAGATAATCATGAGGCAGTTAAAAAAGAAAGTAGTATTTTCCACAATTTTACAGTAAAGCTCGCTTCGATTGCCTTTAATAGAATAGATAGCACAGAGCAGGATTCTAAAATGTTTTCCCTTATGATGTCTAATAAATTTTCAAGAGAACAGATATCTATTGTACGAGAGTTATTGGAAAAATCTAAGGAAAATAAGAGAATTTCCAGATATGACATATATTCATTGGTAAAAAAGAATGCAAGCCTGGAGGAACTCCAATCGTTTTATAAAAAGGTGGCATAAATCGAGGTGAAAACGTGAAAAAAGATATTGGGAAAAAAGTAATAATAATTCTGGCATCAATAATAGCTTTATATGTAGGGTATCTGGCATCAGGTATTTTAAAGCTGCTAGAGACTATGCCAGATGAATTTGGAAAATGTATTATGCAGGTGTTGTCTGAACCATTTAATAATTATTTTAATGATTATACACCGATTCTTATGATTATATGTTTGATTATTTTTGAGTGTATTTGTATGCTTATTATTGGTATTAGAGCGAAG
>CAVKUD010000214.1:0-4706 GCA_963659315.1 Senegalimassilia sp.
ATGTTATATCTTATATTACATGTTTTTAAACGCAATTTTCTTTCTAGGTTTATCATCTTATGTACATTTAAGGTATTAAACTTATACAATTATTTGATATAAAACTGCATATATATCGATATACCAGTCATCTTATATCACTTTATAAAGCTCTATATGGATATCCTTTTAAGTATCAGATTATCTGGCACCTATCTGCAGTTTTTCCTGCAAAAATAAGTAATAAAATTCAAACAGGTACTTTTTATCCAAATTAAATGACGGATTAACAGGCATAATCAATTTTCATAGAATGAAATTATGTCAGTTGTATATACAATATAAAAATATGCCTATACAAAACCCAGCATACAGGTTATTGTATTTTGTTAAATTTATTATGAATAACAACAACATTAAATTATCTTTTATTATATTAAGGGATGGGACAAAGCCTATAAAATCAAGGAAAACACCAAATATAAAAACGCAAAAAAGGTGAAAGACTACATGATTTTGGTGATAATCAGCATGAATAAGGACAAACATAGCGCAAAATAGGTTAAAGAAACCGCTAAAAAGCCCTAAAAATCAATAATTAAGTTAAAGTAAAAGAGGAGTAAGATAACGCAAATCTGGAAACAATTAACAAAAACAGAGTCAAAGAAAACGCAAAAAAGGAGCGTAGAGCATGGATACCGCAAAAATGGAGTGAAAAAGGAGAGAAAATATAGTATAAATCGATAATACTACCATATTGCCTGCTAGTAAATACTAATGTGTCGGTAGGAAAGTACCAATCTGTCATGAACGCTACCAAAGTGCCTGTAATTAGATACTAAAGTGTCGGTAAGAAAAATACTAATTTGTCTGTTATAAATATTGACAACTACCAAAATGTCGGTTAAAACTATAAGAGAATAAATAATTGTAAAGAAGGACTAAACTGTCATTTAAGAGAGGAAGATATGGCAAAAAAGCAAAAGAATGTAACAAGTGACTCTGTAAAGATGTCTAACTACCTGATAAGGGCAAAAAGACAGTCAAATCTGTTGGAGAGTAAGATAGAAGTAATGGCAATAAAGAAGCTGGAGCAGGACGTAATAGCTGTACCAGATATAGACCCGAATGGTGTTGAATATACATATGATGGAGTAGAATTTAAGTCAGAAGAGCTTAAGAAGCTGATGGGAAGAAGTGGAGGAAGCTTTTATAATAACTTAAAGGAAGCCGCAGACCGTATGATACAGCGATATATAGCGATAGAAGAGCCTGAGACGCATCAATTTAAGTTCAGGCATTATTATCATGAGGTAACTTACTCTAATGGAACTTTTAGAGTGGTTTTTGAGAACGGAATGCAGCCTTATCTTAAAGAAATAAGCGCTAATTATACCAATCTGTCGTTACCTATACTGTGGTCATTCAGGACAAATGGAGCCTTCCAGCTGTATACACACCTGAGAAGTTATATGTATAATATTGACGCTAAACCCCAATATGATGAGGAACAGGAAGATTTAGAGTGTATAGTAAAAGAGTATAAGCTGTCTGAGCTCAGGGTGGATCTGGGTTTTGTGAACCTGGAGGAAGATGATAAAATAAGGGCTGAAGCCAAGAAGGCAAGACCAAACTGGGAAAAGATAGATAATCTGGACAGGACACCAAAGTACAAGAGATGGTCAGACTTTTACACTCGTGTAATCAAGCCAGGAATCAAGGAAATAAACGAGAAATCGGACATATATATAAAGGATATAGAGCCTGTTAAGACTGGAAAAGGTGGTAAAATCACATCCATTAAGTTTTATGTGCAGTATAACAAAAAGTATTTCTCAAGCGGAGCAGAAGAGGCTGGTAGTGGTATGAGAGTAGTGGCTGCCAAAAATGGCGTAGATATCCTGGCACCGTATAAAAGCATTAATCTGGACGAATTATCAAGGATTATGAGTATTTTTGAAGAGGGTATGATAAGTGAAAAACAGGCAGAGATACTCTATAATGACGCAAATGGAGATATTGAAGAGATAAAAAGGGCTTATGAATATACCAGAAAGATAGAGCATATAGACAATTTTGTAGGCTATATGCGGAAGGCAATAAAGGAGCATTACGCAGACCAGGAGAATGTTGAGGTAGTACATGGCAGCGCCGAGAAGGCAGAGGGCTTGAACGAGATTCAGAGAGAGACCGCATCGCCATCAATACAGGTTAAGGCATGGGAGAAAACCACAAAGAAAGAAGAATATCCACTGTTTATTGAATATCTGAAGCGTAACGGAATAACAGAAGATATATTTGAAGCAACCTATACCACACCCCTTGAAAAGCTTGAATTATACAGCGATTGGATAAGAATAAGAGATAAAGAAAAGTAAAGAAATGTAATAAATAATTCATATTGGAGACAAAATGCAAGAAACACTTCATTTTGCCTCCATTTTTTATTAAACCACAAGATATAGGAGAATAAAGAATGAACCTGATAAGGCAGATGATAGCAAAAATGCAGGAGAAAATGCAAAATACATCAAGATATTAGAAGTATCATAGGTGGTATTAAGGGCAATATAAGATAACGCAAAATTGGAGTTATATAATTAAAAAATAGCTACCAAAGTGTCGTTAACTAACTTACTTGACGCAAATCTGGAGTTTGTGCGAGAAAATCAGGCAGACAACTGTCAAAAGCTGCCTCTGGAGCCATGGCAAAAGGCGTCATGGCATAAAAAGAGGATAATAAACTACCAAACTGTAGGTATTTAACTACTAAAGTGTCGTTAAGAAAGCCTGGAAAACTACCAAATAGTCGCTATCTACCAAAGTGTCGTTAACTAAAAATAAATAGTGGTTAACCAAGGCTTTTTATAGTTATTCTGTTCAAATCTATGGCCTGTAAACCCATTTCTGGGATATGAGGCTCGAATCTTCTAAGCCATACAGGTGTAATGCCTAAATAAGCCGCTACAGAGGCTTGTGGGATACCCTGCGCAAGCATGGCAGCTATTGCACCGTTTCTTATGTCAGAAAGAGTATAATCCACATCAGAAAAGAGCTTCTGATAATGACGTTCCAGATCCCTGACCCTTAAGGGGCGCTTATTCCTGTTTTCAAAAAGGTATGTAACCGGGCTTTTAAAGCGGGTATATACATTAAGTATGTCCACGACATCTGAGCTTATCTTTATATCCCTTATTTTGCCCTTAAAATTGATTTTAAGGTAGGGATAGCCTATAGAGTCCAGAAAGAAGTCTGCCATACGAATCTGGCAGATTTCACCAGTCGATAAGCCACATTTAATCACAAGAGCAAGTACAAGATATAATTCAGGATCTGAGGAAGCACGGGAGAGTAGTGAGTCGAGGGCTTCAATGTCAGGAACATGGCTGGAATCAATATAAAACGAGGTCTCTGGCATAAAATTAATGTTGGCAAAGGGATTATAGGCGTAGTCTATATCCAGGAGATTTGCCTGGCGTATAAGAAAATTGGAAATAGAACGCAGCTTTGCCTGCCTGGCTGTGATAGTGGAAGCCTTTAAGCGGGTTGTCCTCAGATAGTTAAAGTATGCCTGGGCATCAATCTGATTGATTTCAAGAAAAGACTTGCGTGAGTAAGTACACACATCCTTAACCGCAAAAAAGTATTCCCGCTTGGACTGGGCGGACTTTAAGGTTTCCTGATATATATTCCAGATGTTCATATCAATATATTCAAAGCTTTCAGTACTCATAAATATCTCCAAAGTAAATGTTAACCTAAATACTAAATTGTCGTCATGTAAAAATAAAAAGTACTTTTTTGTCGTTCATAAAGTAGAAAGTACCAAATTGTCGTCGAAACAAAATGACATAAATTTACAGCAGTAGTATTATACGACAATATAATCTAAATGTCGACATATGATTTAGTAATTTCAAAAAAGGTGGATTGCCAGAGAGGAGGAGCTGGCTTATTCCCTGATGTATATTTGTTTGTGCTTTTTGTAGAGGGAATTAAGTAGTGTGAATTGTATAGAAAAGTGGTGTTAAGAGAAATGTTGCAAGGGAGAAAAAAGCACATAAGAATATTGTAAAGCCTATATCATATGTCGTCATTTAAATCAAAAAATAGCTTAGACTTTACAAAATAGTCCTAAAGTATTGAAAAAAATACTAATCCATAGTAGAATCATATAATAGGTAAATATAAACGAATGAGCAGGTATATAAATGAAAGTATTGGTTGTTGAAGATAATGAGTTTTCTACAAATCTGATAAGTGAAATGTTGAATTCACTTGAGATAGACGTAGATACAGCAAAAGATGGTCATGATGCCATTTTAAAATTTGAACATTCTGGACAGAATGAATATGATATCATATTTATGGACATAGTGATGCCTAAATTAAATGGCAACGAATCCGCAGCTACAATCAGAATGATTGACAGAGAAGATGCAAAAACAGTTCCTATTATTGCAATTACAGCATTAAACTCAGATAAGGACAAGGAAATGATGCTTGAATCCGGAATGGATGATTTTCTCCAGAAGCCATTGAGTGTCGTTGCAATTAAAGAAATAATTGAAAAATACACTTCATAATTATTGATATTTGACAAACTAAGGGTTTCTTGTTATTCTAAAAAACGCTATACAGGAAAACTTGCATACTTTGGTATTCAGAGAACCTACCACTGGCAGCTTCTCTTGCATACTAAGGCATCAAAAGGCACTGACTATAAA
>CAVKUD010000215.1:0-4702 GCA_963659315.1 Senegalimassilia sp.
TTGGATTAAGAACGCTGGTACATCTTAAAAATTCTCCTACAGGAGTAAATATTATTTTATTCAGTGATAATGTTGGAAATAATAAACTTCATAACATAGAATATACAGATTTCTGCAAGGAATACCCAACCGTAAATTTGTCGATGAAAAAGACTGGTGGCATATTTCATGATCGATTTATAGTGCTGGATTATGGAACTGCTGATGAAAGGGTTTTCTTATGCGGGGCTTCATCAAAGGATGCAGGGGCTAGAATAACCAGTATTGTTGAAGATTATGGAATATCTAAATATGCCCCGATTATCGCAACGCTGTTAAAAAATCCGACTTTGATTTTACCACAATAGGGGGAACAAAATTATTGAAAATCAAATTGATGCGGGGTGTATGTGCAGAATTTAGGCACTTTTAATGAACTATATTTAAGAAATGCGGTGAAGAAAAATGCGAACAGAATAAGTAGAACAGACAGTATTATGCCCTTCTCCCCCACTTGAACCCCCACCCCCAAACCTGTATAATGTTACCAACAATACAAAAGGGAAAACTCAGGGGGAATTACACATGCAGACAGGAATGTTTACAATCATCGCACTGGCTGTCAGCACATGTCTATGTGCTGTGGCGGCGGTGTCATTTTGCAAATCAAATGTATTCAACGACAAGAGACAAAACAGAATAATTGTGATGATGGGTCTTGCGGCAATATTGTGGAATATCATGTCACTGGGCTACAGCATATCCACAGAGCCAGCCTTTTACAATATGTTTTTCTATCTGCTGATTGCAGCCTTTGACATGTATGTGGTTGCCCTGTGTCTGTATATAGGCAGGCTTGTTGGGATGAAGGGCAGGGTCTACAATGCCTTTGCGTGGCTTGGAATTGCCCTGTCAGTCGGCGACTGGCTCATATTCGGACTTGCGCCGATACATGACTTTTTTAGTATAGGCATGAGAACTGCCTTTTACACCAGGATGAGTCCTGTCGTATATTATCATTATTTCTATATCACTTTTTATCTGGTTTTCTGTGTTCTTCTCGTATATATGTGCTTCAAAAAGAGTAAACTGCGCAGACAGCATATGTTCGTGCTTAAAATTGTGCTGGTAAACTGTGTCATGTTTATACTTGCCATGCCAGATACCCTGTTTCCCCTGTTTCATATTCCATCATACCCAAGCTCTGGCATAGGTGTCACGATTGCCTTTATCGGCACTATATTCTGGACTGCAAAGGAAAATACTTTCAGTATTTCAAAAGAAAATGTCACAGATGCCATATACAACGAGGCAAAGCTTGCAATCATTGTACTGGACGTAAACGGAAAAATAGATAGCTGCAATGAGTATGCAAGGACTCTGCTTGGAATTAAACAGGGGGAAAAGTGCGATTTAGGTGATTTACTTGAGGGCAGTGACCCCCAGCTTGACCGTATTATGAATGGCAAAAAGCTGTCAGAGCATCTACAGTCGAAGCGGACAAACATATCATGCAGCATACGCTCTGTCGTGTCCAGAGACACATATGGTGACAGCTACGGTGTGGTTGTTATGATTACCGATGCCACATCTGAGGAGAAGGTCTTAGAGCAGAGCCTTATGCTGGAAAAAACAGAGCACATGACAGACCAGCTTGTACAGACCTTGAGCAAGACCATTGAGGCGAAGGATAAGTACACAAAGGGACATTCGGCACGAGTGGCGAAGTACTCAGTGATGATTGGCGAAAAGCTGGGATATGACAGTGAGAAATTAAAGCGGCTTGAATATTCTGCCCTGCTTCATGATGTTGGAAAAATAGGAATATCTGATGCGATTATCAACAAGACTGAGAGACTCACAGACGAGGAATATGCAGAGATTAGGAAGCATCCGATAATCGGAGCAGAAATCCTTTCTGATATATCAGAAATGCCAGACATACAGGATGGTGCCAGATGGCATCATGAGAGATATGGAGGAGCGGGCTATCCAGATGGATTGAGCGGAAACGACATATCTGAGATTGCAAGAATCATAGGTGTGGCAGATGCCTATGATGCCATGACCTCTACCAGAAGCTATAGGGACTGCCTGCCCCAGGATGTGGTGCGTGGCGAGATTGAGAGGGGCAGCGGCAAGCAGTTTGACCCACAGTTTGCAGACATAATGCTTCATATTATAGACGCTGATGTGGACTATCAGTTAAAACAGGCTGATGGAGAAAAATAGATATTTTATCTTGGATTAAAGTAGTGTAAAATATATCCAAACGGAGGATAAGAGCTATGCGCATGCTACTAGAGCTTGATGAAAAAAACTACAGTGATACCACGAGGACACATGAGCGTTTTGCGGTTAGAGGTGTCATATGCCGAAACGGAAAATATGCCATGCAGCAGGCGAGAGACGGGTTTTATAAAATCCTTGGAGGAGGAATCGACCAGGGAGAGACCCATGAGGATGCGGTGGAGAGAGAGGTTCAGGAAGAGTCCGGTCTTATAGTGATAAGGGACAGCATAAAGCCAGTCGGAGAAGTCCTGGAAATCAGAAGAGACATATACGAGCCTGACATCAAGTACATATGCCATACTTATGTATACACCTGTGACGTGTTGGATGAGATGTCACATACCAGTATGACTGAGTCTGAAATCAGGGATGGCTACCATCTGGCATGGGCGGATGCGGATGAGATAATAGAGCAAAACCGCAAGTGCCAGGACAAAAAATGGATAATCAGAGACACTAAAATCATGGAAATGCTTCAAAACAAGAGGTAAATATGGTATGATATGAAATAAGGTGTGCCAAGTATGATTGACATGAGCGCACCTTGAAATTTAAGACGAGAAGGGAACTACATAATGATAGACAAGAAGAAATTAGCAGATATTATGGCTAATCAGGATCCAAACACAACTCTGGAGGTGCAGAATCCAGAAGTTGAGGCACAGATGGACGTATATAAGAATGAAGGCACACCAGAGAACTTAAATATACTTTTGAATAAGGCACGCAGAGGACGTTTCCTTGTTCCTGCAAATATAGACACAGAAAAGAAACAACCCATTCCAATTTTTATCAAAAATGAAGAGGGCGAGTGTTTTATCCCTATTTACACAAACAAAGAGCATGCAGAAAAGGCACCAAAGAGCCCTGCTATATTAAATATGCCATTTCTTTCAATAGTAGCAATGGCAGTCAATTCCAAGATTGAGATTGCAGGAATAGTTTTAAACCCATTCAGCAATAATCTTGTCTTAAAGGATAAGCTCTTGAAGAAGATTGACGAGGTTGAGCGTGCAAAGGCAGAGGCTGCAAAGGAGGGTGCTAATGGAGTACCTGGAAAGACAAAGGCTATAAAGCTCAATGCCAAGCAGTATGCAATTTTTGAGCGAAAGCAGTTTGAGCTTATTTTCCTCCCAAACAAATTATTTGCAGGGGGCAAGGAATTTATTGATAATCTGGTTGAAAAAAAAGAGCAGTACATAGATGAGCTGTATGAGGAGTCATATCAGCAGAAGAAGATGTACCCATACCTTGAGGAAGAATTTTCAGTTATGGCTTTAAGCATAACAGAGGATTTCATGGCTATAAGAGTTGATTTCCAGGAGAGGGATAAGTCTATTGGATGCAGCCACAGAGCCTATATCACATGGGATGAGACCAAGGGAGAGGCTCACTATTATCTGATAGAGATAGAGCCAGAAAATAAAACCATGGTTGCAGAGATTGATGCAGAGCATAAGCATATGCTGCACTGCGAGGCACCAGTTGAGGGAGCAGAGCTTCAGACTATACTCACACTTGCAAGAGGTGGGGAAGAGATTACAAGCTAAAACCGTATTATAAATGAAATGCCGATATCCTTAAGCAAGGATATCGGCAAATTTTGCATTTACGACCTTAGCAAGGTCATTAGGATTGAGGCGTATTGTTGTACCAATACGACCACCACTGATGTAGATATCATCATACAGCTGGGCTGTCTCATCAATTACAGTAGGAAACTGCTTCTTCATGCCAAGTGGACTGCAGCCACCTCTGACATACCCAGTGATAGCAGTTAAATCCTTGACGTGAATCATCTCAACAGACTTTTCAGACACCGCACGGGCAGCCGCCTTCAAGTCAACCTCCTCAGCAATCGGAATCACGAATACATAGAACTGCTTGCTCTTACCCTGCATGACCAGAGTCTTGTAGGACTGCTCAACAGGCGCACCAGTTTTCTCGGCAGTGTGTAAGCCATCGATAAACTCATCACACTCATATGTGAGCAGCTCGTATTTTATTTTGTATCTCTCTAAAATTCTGACAGCGTTTGTCTTAACTTCTTTTCCCATACTTGTAGCTCCTGAGTAATACTTTGTGTGATTCACACTTTACACCATACTATCCGATTAATCAAGTCGCAATGTAAGTGTGAATGATTGACAAAGCAACTATGTTATGGCATATAGAAAGGTAATATGTTATAATAAGCGCAGCAAAATTATATCAGTAATGAAAACCAGGACTTCCCATTCATCACCTGAATTGCAGAATCGCATACGGTATGCTTCTCAGAACAAAATATGAACTGCTGCGGGTTTCCAATAAACTACGAAACGGAAAGCATGTGCAAATTTAAGCACCCTATCCGCAATAAGTCCCGCAGCTGACTTCATATTTTTTATGAGAAGCATGCTGTATACGATTCGCTCACACAGTATAAAGC
>CAVKUD010000216.1:0-4682 GCA_963659315.1 Senegalimassilia sp.
TCAACACGGTGTGCCAGGGGATTGAGTCTACCCATGTGGCTAATATTTTTTCTGAGATTACTGATTAAGTAAATTGTGAACAGGAGGACTGGATAGATGAAAAAGAGAGCAATAGTAATATGCGTGGCAGCAGTCGTACTGATTGCCTGTCTTATATTGATGAAGTTTCTTAAAACTGATGATGGGGTTGGGATTCCCAGCTCTGCCAAGTTGATTTATGAGGAGACCATATCGCCAAACGAGGACTATGTGACAGACAAGGCAGACCTTGTGTATTACACGATTCAGGTCTATCAGGACAAGGATAATCAAATCATAGTAAGTGCAGAGTCAAACTCAGCCTTTTTCGAGCCTGTCCAGTATGAGGTGGACTTTGACCACGAGATTAGTGAGCAGGATGTGCTTGTCAAATGGATGACCCTAAGCGGCAGCACAGAGCCTACAGAGTCAGACCAGTATGGACTTGCCCAGGTTTCAATACTGGATAATGCGGTTTTGGTTAACGAAAAAGTAATCAGCTTTGTAAGCAAGGGAGTAAAAGCCATCACAGATGTAATCGGTTAATCATTCTTTATCAAATCTTTATTTTTTCCTGTTACCTTCTAGTAAAAGAAGAAAGAAGGAAAAAATATGGAAATGATGCTTACGACCACAGACTTATGCAAGTCTTTCAAAAATCAAAAAGCTGTAAACCACATATCACTTAATGTGGCAAAGGGAAAGGTATACGGACTGCTGGGGCCAAATGGTGCAGGCAAGTCCACTACCCTCAAAATGATTACAGGAGTGTTAAAGCCCACATCTGGAGAGATTTATCTGGAGGGGCAGCCATGGAACAGAGACAAATTGTCTCAGATAGGAGCCTTAATCGAAAACCCTCCAATTTATGAAAATCTGTCCGCAAGAGAAAACTTAAGAGTGAGAGCGCTTCTAATGGGCGCAGATGAAAAAAGAATTGATGAAGTGTTACAAATTGTATCACTTACAGACACTGGCAGAAAGAGAGCAGGTCAGTTCTCCCTGGGAATGAAGCAGAGACTTGGTATAGCCATGGCACTGCTTGGAGAGCCTGAGCTTTTAATCTTGGATGAGCCGACAAATGGTCTGGATCCCATCGGCATAGAGGAGCTTAGAGAGCTGATACGCTCATTTGCAGACCAGGGAATGACAGTTATTGTCTCAAGCCACATTTTGTCAGAGGTACAGCTAATCGCAGACCATGTGGGGATTATCTCAAATGGAATACTCGGCTATGAGGGAGCCATAGAAAAAGGGCAAAATCTTGAGCTGCTTTTCATGGAGGTTGTGAAGGAGACCAGAAAGGCTGGTGGCTGCTGTGATTAATATTTTAAAAGCGGAGAAGCAAAAGGCAAAAGGCTCCATGCGGGGCAGATTTGTCTGGATATTTCCTCTGATGACTCTCATACTTGCTTTCATACTTAATCTTGGAAGCACAAATTCCTATGCAGAGAGTGTATGGAACTGGTGGGATTCGATTATTCTGCATGGTATGCTGGCTCTTATCGCCTATCTGGCGGTAGTGCAGGAGAAAAAGACAAATTATTATAATCTGCTGACACTTTCCACCAGCAAAAAGAAGCTTATGCTTGGTAAAATAATATATATAAGCTGTGGGATTTTATTATCCAATGTGTTTATTTTTGTAGGAGCCACACTGGGAGGAATGTTGCTTACAACCCATGTGCCTGTAGGCGGTGCAGTCATGGCAGCAGTCATTTTGACTGTGACGGAGCTGTGGGGTGTGCCAGTCTGCCTCTTTTTGAGCGACAGGCTTGGAATGGTTGCAGAGCTGCTCATATACCTGACACTTTCTGTTGCAGGAGTGTTAGTTTCGCAGACTGACAGATGGTATTTGCTGGTGTCTGCTATTCCCAGCAGGATACTGTGCCCTTTTATACTGGTACAGCCCAATGGTCTGCCGACGGAGGAGGGCAGTCCGCTTTTAGACATGGGAGCGGTTGCTCCGGGACTTAGTATTTCCGTGGCATGGTTTATCTTATTTACCTTCCTCTATCTTCACTGGTTTGAGAAGCGGGAGGTGAAGTGACATGTCGACAAGTAATGCAATAAAAACCTTTGTGGATACACTGAGAGCTGACTTTATCAAAATAAGGCGGAGTTCAATCGTCCTTGCCCACATTCTCATCCCCATAATAACCAGCGGAATATTTATGCTCTACTATTCCTTTTCGCCATGGGACGAAAATTCCAAGCTGATTGTCTTTTATCAGGCACTAGGCACAGGGCTGCCCCTTCTAATCGGAGTCTTTACTGCAGGCATGATGGAGCAGGAACAAAATGCAGGGAACTATCACAATATGCTGACCATACCACAAAAGCTGACGGCATTTCTGTCAAAGCTTGTCATCCTGCTTTTGCTTGGAATTTTTGCCCTGCTCTTTACCTCTCTTATATTTGGGATGAGGGGGAGGATGGGGCTGTGCATCAGGGCTTCTCTTGTCCTGTGGTTAAGCAGTCTGCCGATTTATATATGGCAGATGATTCTTGCCTTTAGATTTGGCAAGGGCGTGTCAATCGCAGGGGGCATAATATCAGGTCTGGTGAGCGCACTTTTTATCACGGGCATGGGAGAGTATATCTGGAAATATGTGTTTATCTCCTGGACTGGCAGGATGGTGCAGACTTATTTGAAGCAGACTCTGGGAGAGAGCTATGCCAGCGGTGCGCCCATAAGCATAAGGCTTTTGTATACAATATTTACAATTTTAAGTATTATCTGCTACCTGCTGTGGTCATACCAGTGGGAGGGCAGCAAAATATCAGAATAGGGGAAATATATGGCAAAAATACTGGCAGTAGACAACGATAGAGCCATTCTTGATATGGTGGAAAATATATTGAATAAAGACGGACATCAGGTGACAAAGCTTGATAATCCACTTGAGCTAAAGCCAGAGCGCTTGAATGATTATGACTTAATTCTGCTTGACATAATGATGCCTGGAATAGATGGCTTTGAGCTGTGCGCCAGAATCAGACAGCTGGTTGACTGCCCTATATTATTTCTCACAGCAAGGACAGAGGAAAACAGTCTGGTAAACGGCTTGTCTCTGGGGGCTGACGACTATATATTTAAGCCCTTTGGAGTCATGGAGCTTAGGGCGAGAATCACAGCCCACTTGAGGCGGGAGCATAGGGAGCGGTCTGTGAGGCTGGCTTATGGCAGAGCATGCTTTAATCTGTCCCAGAAACAGCTGTTGATAGACAATTCAGAGATTAATTTGACAAAAGCAGAGTATCAGATTTGTGAGTATCTGGCGAAAAACAGGGGGCAGGTGTTTTCCAAGGAGCAGATATTGGAAGAGGTGCTGGGCTTTGACAGCGAGAGCAATGACAGCACCATTGTCACCCACATCAAAAACATAAGGACAAAATTTGCGGATTACGACTATATGCCTATAAAGACCGTCTGGGGGATTGGATATAAATGGGAAGAGTGAGCAAAAGCACCTTGAGCAGAATCTTTATCAAATATGTACTGGTCATGCTGGGAGCCTTGTCGGCATGGATTATAGCCATGTATGTCATATTCAGCATGATGATAAATACAGGCTTTGTCTACCCAGCAAATTACGCAGAGCGAAGGATTGACGAAGCCTATGACAGGCTGCAGGAGGCAGATGAGATCAGGGAGGACATGATACCTCCCCTGTGTAAGTATGCGCTTTTTTCCACTGATGGAAAGCTGATAGCAGGAGACATGTCCCAGAAATCAGTACAGACAGCCTGGCAGGCAGTGAATCACGAAAGTACATCAGGAAACTATTTCTACAAAGTAGTTTCCAGAGAAAATGAGTATCTCGTCCTCCAGTACAGCCTGACACCCAGGTACAGCTCGGCAGCCTTAAACGAAATCTTCATAGGACCCCAGAATATGATGATTGCAGTGACCATCATCGGCATAATAGCAATTATTTTAGTGTCCTCTGTGCGTTTTGGCAGAAAAATAAGAGCGAAAATGACACCACTCCTCAATTCAATAGATAAAATCAAAAATCAGGATTTGGAATATGAGGTTTCCTACTCAGGCGTAAAGGAGATAGATGACTGCATTTCATCGATAGACGATATGAAAACAGCCCTCAGAGCCTCTCTGGAACAGCAGTGGAGACTGGAGCAGGATAAAAACAGGCAGATGTCTGCATTAGCCCATGACATAAAGACTCCTCTCACCATAGTAAGGGGAAATGCGGAGCTTCTGGCAGAGACCAGTCCCACAGAGGAGCAGAGCAAAAATATCGCCTATATCACAAGCAGTGCCATGCAGATACAGGACTATGTGCAAAAATTAATAGATGTCACAAAGTCTACAGACAGTCTCCCGAACCGATTTGAGGAGGTGGAGACACACGCCCTGCTTGATGATATAAGGCGCAGAGCTTGTGGTCTGGCAGAGGTTTATCATGTGAAAATCAACTGGCAGGAAGAGTACAGCAACCAGAAAATAAGCATAATCTATGACCAGGTCGTCAGGGCAGTCATGAATATCGTCCAGAATGCCATGGAGCATACTGAGGCAGAAAAGACAATAAATATCACCATAGGACAAGAAAAGCAGACCCTGACAATCTGCGTGGAGGACTGCGGAAAAGGCTTCTCAGAGGAAGCCCTAAAGCATGGCACAGAGCAGTTTTTCATGG
>CAVKUD010000217.1:0-4666 GCA_963659315.1 Senegalimassilia sp.
GTCAGAGATTATAAGAGCGGTTTAAATGATACCGTGTATAACAGCGCAATTTATTATACTTATATCAGTGAGAGCGGAGCTATAGTGGTCAGGTCTGTGCTTGAGTATGTGTTTCCCTTTGAGAGACAGGCTGGTGAGTCTGTAAGCTATGATGCGCCAAAGCTTGTTGCCTTTTATGGCAGGCTGATACTTTTTTATATGGAGAAAAACATAGCAGATGGTGAGACACACTATCGTCTGCACGGAATCCTGCCCTATGAAAGCCAACGGGAAATATTTAATGTGGATTTAAGAAATGAAGAAACCCAATTCAAGCTAGTCTGTCTCAATGAGAGACTGCTTGTGTCAGTAGAGAATGAAAAGGGATATGTCCTGTATGAGATTGCTAAGGATTTGCAGGTAGTTGCTCATGGTAGGATTGAAAGCACGAATGTGCATAGAGATAAATTAAATGACATAAATCATGGGATAGAAGCTAGTGATGAGGAAAATGGTATCAGGGAAAAAGGCAAAAATGGCATAGAAGTTACTGGTGATAAAAATACTGATAAAGAAAATACTGACACAGGAGCAGACAAGGAACACGAACTCGCCATGCTCAAGTCAAGCATTCTGGAGCAGCAAAAAGAAATCGACTTCTACAAGACCCAGATTGAAAGTGCAAAACGCCAGTACCAGGAGCTGATGCAGGTAGCAGAGCAGTACAGGCAGGAGGCAAATCATTGGAGCAGAAAGTTCACTTAATTTTATAAACATTTTATTATAATTTCAGAAAACTGTTGAGTGAAATTCTGATATATGGTATATTGTGAAAAAATTTGTAACAATGAGACACAGCAGAGAAAAGGAGATGATGCAGGTAAATGGTTTTATATGTGTTAGGGATTGCAGTGATAATACTGCTATGTATTATTGCCGAGAAATTCTCGGATAGGTTCGGGCTGCCAGCCCTGATTCTATTCATGTTTATAGGAATGGTATTCGGCAGTGATGGTATTTTTAAGATTGAGTTTTACAACTTTTCCTTTGCGGAGACGAGCTGCTCAATCGCATTGGTTTTTATCATGTTTTATGGTGGCTTCAACACCAAGTGGAGTGCTGCAAAACCAGTGGCAGGAAGGGCAGTTGCCCTGTCGACGGTGGGAGTCATCCTCACAGCTGGTATTACCACAGTGCTCTGTCATTACATACTACAAATATCTTTTGCAGAGAGCTTTTTGATTGGTGCGGTCTTATCATCTACTGATGCCGCCAGCGTGTTTGCAATTTTAAGAAAGAAAAAGCTTAACTTAAAGGATGGCACGGCTTCAATCCTTGAGGTGGAAAGTGGAAGCAACGACCCTATTGCCTATATGCTCACCATGATAGCCATAAGCTTTTTAGGAAGCTCAGGCTCACAGAATGTGGCACTTATGGTGGTACTGCAAATCAGTGTGGGTGTGCTAATCGGTATAGCTACAGCGATAGCCTCAGTTAAGATAATGACAAAGACGGATATTGTGTCGGATGGACTGGACACTATATTTGTTATCGCCATGGTATTTTTGTGCTTTGGAGCGTCAAGCGCACTTAAGGGAAATGCGTATCTGAGTCTCTACCTGTATGGAATTATTTTAGGAAACAGCAGGATTTGCAATAAGCAGACCCTTATCCATTTCTTTGACGGAGTCACCAGCTTAGCCCAGATTTGTGTATTTTTCCTGATTGGACTATTGAGCTATCCTCATCTGATGCCCCGTATTATACCTATGGCCGCAATTATCGTCATTATTTTGACTTTTATTGCAAGACCTATAGCAGTATACCTCTTGATGCTGCCGTGTAAATGCAGCATGAGACAGTGCCTGCTTATATCCTGGGCAGGACTCAGAGGAGCCTCGTCCTGCGTATTTGCAATCATGGCGGTTGCGTCTGGAATATCTATGAAGGAGGACTTATTTCACATAGTATTTATGGTTACGCTTTTCTCTGTGGCTATTCAGGGAGGCTTGCTACCCCTTGTGGCAAATAAGCTTCAGATGGTGGATGACCAGACTGATGTCAGGAAGAGCTTTAACGATTATCAGGAGGAGACAGCCCTGCAGCTCATGCGAATGTATATACCGGAGGGTCACAACTGGTCGAATAAGAAAATCAAAGAGGTGTCTATGCCTTATGGCTCCCTTGCCCTTATGATAAAAAGGGAGGGAAAAACCATTATAACCAAGGGTGATACCAGGATAAAACCAGGAGATACAGTGATTCTGAGCGTTCCGCCATATGTGCCAACCGATGAAGAAACCCTGGAGGAAATCGTCATAGACAGGGACAACAAGTGGTGCGGAAAGCATATAGGAGATTTGGACTTGAGCAAGGATGAGCTTATAGCCCTAATCCTCAGGAATGACGAAACAATTATACCGGACGGAAAAACAATAATAGCAGAAAATGATACAGTAGTTTTGTATAGAGAGTAGAAAAAGCTCTGTATCTGTGATAATATTACTGAGAAAGAACTAAAGGGAGGAGAAGCAGCATGAGAAAGCCTGCATACAGCAAAAAATTTATTTGTTTTATAGCAATTCTTTCGGTACTTTTCTGCTCTTTTCTCGGAATGGGAAATGGCAATGTATCTGTAAGTGACGGTACTGCACCATTAAACCCGGTTAGTTATGTATCTTCGGATATGAATCTTGATGTGGTGATGAATGTGGAGGAAATATCTACATCATCATCCCAAGCTGCAATGATAAGGCAGCTTTCTACAAGGAGAAGCAGTGTCAGTTTATTGGTGGTTTATACCCTTTTAAACATTATTTTACCTACACTGTTTTTCATTCTTTTTTCTTTACATAACCTGTGTACTTATGCGGAGAGCGAGAGTCATAGGTTAATCATTACTTTTATCCATAATAAGGACGGGCAAAAAGCAGCATAGTGGTTATATTTTGTGTGGGAATGTGTGACTTTCCGCAATTCAGGTGGTTGTGTCGGATAGCATGCAGTTTATTCCACAGAAAAAATATGAAGTCAGCAACGGGATGAATCGGGGATAGTGCGTGAAAATTTGCGCAGGGGTTTCCGTTTCCGAGGTTAATGGAACCCCGTTGCAGTTCATATTTTGTTCTGTGAAATAACTGTATGTTACCCGACTAATTAGCGTGTCATGCGGAAAGTCTGGCTACACATAGCAGTTCAAACATAGCAGCAAAATATAACAGTGGAAACATAATATAGAAAAATATAACCTTGATAGAAGATTCGGAGGAATTGAACTATGCTTGATACAGTTGTAATTGTAGTTTCGGTAATTGCCGTTGTCGGGGGAGCTGCCCTTGCCTGGTGGTATGAGTATGCCCCTGAAAAGAAGGATAATAACGTTAAGAAGGAAGAGGAGTAATCATGAGTACAGGAATGTTAGGAGTTATAATTGGTGTGATTTTTATTTTGGCACAGGTTGTTTTGTTTTGGGTACTGGGAAAGCTTTTGTCGGTCTTAAACGACAGATTCCTGCCTGACCAGAGCGAATAATTAGGAGGTTTATCTATTGAGCATTATTTTGTACATCGGGGCACTTGTAGTTGGATTTGTACTCTTGGTTAAAGGTTCAGATTACTTTGTGGATGGAGCGGCAGGGGCAGCCACCAAGCTTGGCATACCCCAGCTTGTGATAGGGCTTACCATTGTAGCCATGGGAACCAGCGCATCGGAGGCGGCTGTCAGCATTACCGCCGCAATCTCTGGAAATGCTGATATTACCATAGGCAATATCGTGGGAAGCAATATATTAAATGTACTTATAATTTTAGGCATAGCGTCAGTAATAGTGCCTATTGCAGTGGCAAAGTCAACTATTAAGATTGACATACCATTTATGTTAGGCTGTTCTATTCTCCTTATAATCTTGGGAATAGACGGAAAAATTGGCATACTTGATGGAATTATATTCTGGGCTTTTTTTATAGCCTACCTGACATATCTTTTTATCAATGCCAGAAGGAATAAGGAGGATACTGATGATGAAAGTAACAGGGAGATAAAGCTTATAAAGCAGCTCGCGTTTATCACAGGTGGTCTTATTGCTATCATTGCAGGAAGCAAATTTGCTGTATATGGTGCAACTGAGATAGCCAGAGCTGTGGGCATAAGTGAGAGATTTATCGGGCTTACGGTTGTAGCCCTTGGTACATCACTTCCAGAGCTTTTTACATCAGTCAATGCAGCCAGAAAAGGAAATGCAGATATAGCCATAGGTAATATTGTGGGAAGCAATATTTTTAACATCCTGTTTATTGTTGGAACTACAGCATTTATCAGACAGGTGCCATTTGACCCTAAGTTTATTGTAGACTCTGTTGTAATGGTCGTTGCGGGTATAATACTTTTTGCAGCAGTGCTTAGGAAGGAAAAGCTTACGAGGACTGGTGGTATTGTTATGCTTTTGGCGTATCTGGTCTACTTTGCATATCTGTGCATTAAGCCTTGATTTTGCTTGAGTGTACTTTGGTGCAGTGTTAAAATGTGAATAGGTTAATCTTGCGGGAGATAGCATTCTATCAGGTGGGATGCTGTCTCCTGTTTTTTTTGTGGGTGTCATAAGAGATTTGGGGGTGGTGGCTGGGATGCGGTGGCAGGATAGGTAATTATTGTTGGCGGGTTTCGGATTTAAGATTTTCTAAATGCTCTG
>CAVKUD010000218.1:0-4632 GCA_963659315.1 Senegalimassilia sp.
CCTTTATGGTCAAGTATATGGTAATATTGTACTATACTGTATACATACGAAAGGGAGAGTAAGTATGAAGAAGAAATGGATGGCATCTGTTCTGGCAGCAACAATGGGTGTGTCACTGCTTTCAGGCTGTGGTAGTGCAGCAGGAAACGCAAGCGTGGCATCTACAGAGGCTAACAGTTCAGCAGCACAGGGAAGTGACGGAACAGTAACACTTAAGGTATGGGCAGAGGAGAGCAACTTTGACCTGATGAACCAGATGATTGAGAGCTTCAAGCAGGAGTACGCAGGACAGGCGAACTTTGATATTACACTTGAAGAGTCTGCGGATTCTGAGGCAAAGAACAATGTCCTTGGTGATGTTCACAATGCGGCGGATGTATTTCCGATGGCAGATGACCAGATAACAGGACTTGTTGCAGGAGGAGCCTTATATCCTGTACCAAATGCAGATGATGTAAGGGCTGCTAATGATGAGGGAGCAGTTGATGCGGCAACAGTAAATGATGTGCTCTACGCATATCCGATGACTGCTGATAATGGCTACTTTATGTATTATGACAAGAACTATTTCACAGATGAGGATGTACAGACCTTAGATGGCATGCTTGCAGTTGCAGCAGCAAATGGCAAGAAGCTTACCATGGACTGGAGCTCAGGCTGGTATATGTATGCGTTTTTCGGCAACACAGGTCTTGAGTTTGGTGTGAATGATGATGGTGTAACAAACCATTGTAACTGGAATGCCACAGATACAGCCATAAAGGGCGTAGATATAGCCCAGGCTATGCTTGCAGTTGCAGCAAATCCTGGATTTTTAAATGCAGGAGATTCAGACTTCCTGGCAGGCGCAGAGGACGGCAGTGTAATTGCCGGAGTCAGCGGAGCCTGGAATGCAGCAACCATGAAGCAGATATGGGGCGATGATTACGGTGCAGTCAAGATGCCTACATATACATGCAATGGAGAGCAGATACAGATGGCATCCTTCAAGGGATATAAATACATGGGAGTAAATGCGTATTCTGCATACCCTGAGTGGGCTGCAAAATTAGCAGACTGGTTCACAAACGAGCAGAACCAGACCCTGCGTTTTGAGGTTAACAATCAGGGACCTTCAAATACCGTGGCAGCATCATCTGACGCAGTATCACAGGTGCCAGCCCTTATAGCAGTTATGGATCAGGCACAGTATGGTACCTTACAGCGAGTAGGTAACAGCTACTGGGATGCAATGAGCACATTTGGTGACACAATGGCAAGCGGCAATCCTAAAGGGCTGGAATTACAGGAAATAATGGATACACTGGTTGAAGGCATCACGCAGTCAGCGGCTAACTAGGGGAGGAATACAGGATGAAGAAGAAAATAAGTACTAAAGTGATAGTAATGATTCCGGTATTTATTCTCGGAATTGTGAGTGTTGTATCAAACATCTGGGCGCTGGCAAGTCTTAAAAACGTAAACAGTGTAGCCACAACTATTGCAGGCGAGTCAATGACCAGTGTCAGTGAGCTGGCAAGTATTGAGCAGTCTACAATGGAAATCCATAATCTGGGATTGTCACATATCGTAGCCACAGACTTAAATACAATGATTAGCGTTGTAGAAAATATAAGAGCTGAGGAAGCAAGCCTTGAAGAGCAGCTTGAAAATTACAAGGTATATGTTGACGAGGACACACAGGCAGATTACAAGACTATCTGTGAGAACTACGAGAACTTAAAGTATGAGTGTGCTAACCTGATGGCATATAGTGCAGCTGGAGACAATGAGGCAGCATATGCCCTTGCCAATGGAGACGTATCTACATATGCAGATGCAATAGAAGCTTCTATTAACACTATAAAAGACAAGGTAAATGCAAACGCAGATGCTGAGAAGACAAACCTTGAGACAACATATGCAGCTTCAGTGACAACAAGTACAGTAACAATCATCATAAGCGTGGTTGCCCTCGCCCTGGCATCAGTACTGGTACTCAAGATGGTTATCAGACCTCTTTCTGTTACCCAGAAGGAGATTAGCGGTATTATTGAGAATATCGATAACAAGCAGGGTGACCTGACACAGCGAGTATCTATAGCTGACAACAAGGAGATTGATGAGGTCGGTCATGGCATCAATATCTTCATGAGCAAGCTGCAGGCAATATTCAAGATTATTATCAGCAATTCAAACAAGATGGAAGCTGTCGTAAATGAGGTAAGACAGAGCGTACAGACCAGTAACGGAAGTGTGTCTGACCTGTCAGCCCTGACAGAAGAGCTTTCAGCTACAATGCAGGATATTGCAGAAAATGCGTCAGTAATCAACAGCAATACAGAGTCGGTAGCAAATGAGGTTAACGACATTGCTGACAAGACAACTGAGATTAACGAGCAGACAAGAGAGATGAAGAACCACGCCCTTGCAATGGAGACAGCTGCAAAGGCAAATATGGATTCTACAGGTCAGAAGGTAAGCGAAATCCTTACAGTGCTTGAGAAGGCTATTGAGGACAGTAACAGTGTAAATCAGGTTAATACACTTACCAATGACATCTTAAATATTGCAAGCCAGACCAACCTGCTTGCCTTAAATGCTTCTATTGAGGCAGCCAGAGCAGGAGAGGCAGGAAGAGGCTTTGCAGTTGTAGCAACAGAAATCAGCCAGCTTGCCGCAGCCAGCCAGGAAGCAGCAAATAACATCCAGCATATCAACGGCATCGTTATCAATGCGGTACACAATCTTGCTGACAATGCAAACGATTTGGTTGGCTACATGAATGAGTCAATCCTTCCAGAGTTTGAGAAATTCGTTGAGGCTGGTGGAGAGTACAGGGACAAGGCATCCAATATCGAGCTTTCTATGAGCGAGTTTGAGGAAAAGACAGACTTACTCAAGAAGTCAATGGATGAGATTGCAGATTCTATCAACACAATTTCACATGCTATTGATGAGGGTGTAAATGGTGTGGTATCTGCCGCAGACAGCACACAGGTACTGGTTGCAGATATGGATAATATCTCAAAGCGTATGGATGAGAACTATGAGATAGCCGGCGATTTGAAGAAAGAGACAGCTATATTCATCAAGCTTTAAATCAATATTTTGGACTTAAAAAGGACTATGCGAGAGCATGGTCCTTTTTTTGAGCCCATTTTTTCTGACATAATATCGGGCGGTTTCTTCAATATTCGAGGGGCTTAATTGCTATATATAACTACATCTGTAATTGGTGAGGAGCAAAAATGGACGTTTTATTTACAGGAAACTTAAAGTTAGCCTCAGAATATTTCTACAGGAAATTCGATAAGGAATACCGCTGTGCAGCCTATAGCGAGAGCGACGATAACATCAGCCAGGTATTTGCAGCCTACAATTTTGAGACGGTTGTCTACTTTTCCTATGCTATAGATGGGGAGAGAAAGATATTTGATGAGCTAGAAAAGCTGGAGAATGTACTGCATCTGAGCAGGCAGCACAAGGTCAGGTATTTTGTATACATAACCAGTAACGAGATGCCTGTCGGGGAGACAGGGGCAGACATGAATGAGAGCCACTATATACTGAGGGGAGCCTGTGAGCAGCTGTGCAAATCCTTTGCAGCTGAGAGCCAGATAAGTATAGACATACTTAAGCTGCCATATATTTATCAGGCTGGGGATGGAAAATGCAGCCTGTACAAGTGGTTTGAGCAGGCAGTAGAAAAAGGGAAGCTGTGTTTTCCTGCAAACCCTGACAGGTCGACAGACTTTTTATGCGACGAGGATTTAGGTGAGCTGTTAAACAGGATGATGGATGACTCTGGGGAGGAGAAGCTCCGCATTATGGAGATAGATGGCGGAAACTGCATTGATTTTTCGGAGCTTGCAGGACTCTTTAAAACTGTTGAGCCTGAGCTTGATGTGACATATGTTGACAATTCCGCCTGCGTGCCGGTATGCACCAGTGATGATACTGCCCGCAGGAAATATGGCTGGTTTCCCTGTCATAAGCTGGATGAGGATATGCGCAGATATGCAGACAGCTATAGCCGTAATCAGGAGAGAGCCCGCATCAGAGGCAGCAGAAGAGAAAAATTCAGGAAAATAAGCAGCAGAGTGTATGTGGCTATAGAGCTTATAGTGACTTTTATTGTGGCAGAGGCCTTAAACCATATAGTAAGGGATAACAGTGTACTTGGATTTATAGATTTTAGACTCATCGGCATAGTCGTGATGGGCACTGTGAACGGACTTAAGGCAGGTGTGGCAGCTGCTGTCTTGTCATGTATAGGCTATGTGGCTTCCAGTGCCAGACATACGCCATGGCAGATACTGTTTTATAATATCCAGAACTGGCTGCCCTTTGCCTGCTATTTTCTGCTTGGCTCCATATGCGGCTATACCAGGGATAAGCACAATGATGCAGTGGCATATGCCAGGGAAGAATACGGCATACTGGAGGACAAATATATCTTCCTGAGTGATTTGTATACGAATGTGCTTCAAAGCAAGGAGGCGTTTAACAGCCAGATTATAGGCTACAGGGACAGCTTTGGAAAGATATACTCGGTGGTTAAGAAGCTGGATGCAAAGCTTCCAGAGGAGGTCTTTTATGAGGCGGTAAATGTGCTTGAGGAGACACTTAATAATTATTATGTAGCCATAT
>CAVKUD010000219.1:0-4531 GCA_963659315.1 Senegalimassilia sp.
ATCCAGTAATGGGGCGTGATTCAAAAAATCACACCCCAACACTTGACTTAGAGCCGTTTTTTCTACAGAGTTCCCTCTTCCTCCTGCTCGTCCTCATCATCCACGATTCCAGCTACAGCACCTGAGACAGCACCGATAACTGCGATAAGAGCAACGATAATCACGATTAAAATAAATATAAAAAACCAAACTAAGAATCCACCACTTGTCATGTTATATCTCCTTTATCTATATCTTGTTTATAAGTTATATCCATCAATATATAAAGTATTTTAACACACTCAATATTTTCTGCAAGATGTTTCAAATATAAAAAGAATATAAAAAATACCTTATCTGTCTTGCACAGGGGCGACGGCAGAGTATAATCGTTATTAGTAAACTGACCGACTGGTCGGTCAGAAAGACAATTACGATTGCCTGTTTATAGAATCAGGAGGAAATTATGATTTCAAAGTACAGTGTAAAGAAACCCTACACCGTGTTAGTGGGTGTTGTACTGGTTATCGTGCTTGGAATAGTATCGTTGTCAAAGATGACAACGGACTTATTGCCAGACATGAGCTTTCAGTATGCACTCATTATCACAACAGATATAGGCGCAAGCCCGGAGGAGGTGGAGACGGATGTTACAGCACCTGTCGAGTCGGCGATGGCTACCACCTCAAACATCAAAAATGTAAGCTCAATGTCTTACAACAGCTACTCGATAGTAACCTGTGAGTATGAGCAGAATGCCAACATGGACTCTGTGGTCATTGAGATACAGCAGGAGCTTGACCAGCTGTCAGCTTCCTGGGATGACGGAGTGGGAACACCTGTCATTATGCAGATTAATCCAGACATGCTGCCAATAGTAATGGCGGCAGTTGATGTAAAGGATATGGACGCATCAGAGATTACAGACTATGTGGAGAATGACCTTATACCAAGCATTGAGAGTATCGAGGGTGTGGCATCTGTAAGTGCAACAGGAGAGCTTGAGGAGAGCATCCAGGTTACACTCAATCAGGAAAAAATAGATGCCCTGAATGAAAAAATCCAGTCTGCCATCGAGTCAAAGTTTGATGATGCAGAGAGCGAGATGGATAGTGCCTCATCTCAGATAGAGAGCGGACAGAATGCCATAAGCAGTGCCAAGGATCAGCTCTCTGAAGGCATGGATACTATAAAGGACAAAAAGACAGAGCTTTTAAAGACCCAGTCTGATTTGGAAAAGCAGCTTGAGGAGTTAAAGACCCAGAGAGACCTGCTTAACACTGTAAAGTCAGGAATAGACAGCTTTGTATACAAGAATGGTGATTCCTCTACAGGAGAATTTTCAGAGACATATCAGGCATTAAGTGCAGCTGAAACTGGAATAGACCAGATTGACCAGGCGATAGAGCAGCTTAAGGGGATGGGAATTGACGAGACCAGCTCCCAGATACAGGAGCTTCAAAACCAAAAGCTCGTGGCTCAGACTGCCATTGATACAGCAAACACGCAGATTGCGTCCCAGTTTGGGCAGCTGTCTGCAATGGGCATAACAGTAACTACATACAAGGATTTACCAGCAGCAAGTGCAGCAGTGTCTGGCACGATAGCCCAGGTAAATGCTGGAATAAGTGCAATAGAGACTGGACTTTCCCAGATAGAGGAGGGCAAGCTGTCTCTTGAGGATGCGCTGGATACCATAAATTCCCAGGCAGCCCTGGGGGCTATTGATATAGGTCAGCAGTCTGCCCAGCTTGCCATTGCGGCTAATTCTCTCGAGGATGCCAAATCACAGCTGGAGGAGACTAAGGATTCTGCACTTGACCAGGCAGATTTAAACACTGTCTTGTCAGTTGACACACTGTCTTCACTTTTAGTTGCCCAAAACTTTAGTATGCCGGCAGGATATGTAAATTCAGAGGATGGAACCCAGTATATAGTCAAGGTTGGAGACACAGTTGATTCCATTGAAGATTTGGAAAATCTTGTACTTATAGATATGGGACTTGACGGGGTGGATGCAATCCATGTATCTGATGTGGCAGATGTAGAAATCGTTGACAATTCAGGCGAGTCATATGCGGTAGTAAATGGCAATCCTGGTATAATCCTCTCACTTGAAAAGCAGACAGGCTACTCTACTGGTGATGTGACAGACAGGGTGCTTGACAAGTTTGATTCACTTGAAGCCCAGAATGAAAACCTAAGTATCTCTGTGCTCATGAACCAGGGTGTATATATAGATTTGGTTGTGGATAGTGTAGTGCAGAACATGATTGTCGGTGCAATACTTGCCGTAATTGTGCTTATGCTTTTCCTTAAGGATATAAAGCCTACAATAGTAATCGCATGCTCAATCCCTCTTTCTGTAATTGCAGCAGTAGTAATTATGTATTTTACAGGAATAACATTAAACGTGATTTCCATGTCAGGACTGGTGCTTGGTATCGGAATGTTAGTTGATAACTCCATAGTTGTAATCGAAAATATCTATCGTTTAAGAGGCGAGGGATATTCCATAAAAGAGGCTGCTGTGGAGGGAGCCAGTCAGGTGAGCGGAGCCATTGTGGCTTCCACACTTACGACTATCAGCGTGTACGCACCTATTATTTTTACAGAGGGCATTACCAGACAGCTCTTTGTGGATCTGGCACTCACAATAGCCTTTACACTTATAGCAAGCCTTGTGGTGGCACTTACATTTGTGCCTGCCATGGCATGTGGAGTACTTAAAAAGACAAAGGAAATCAAGCACCCATGGTTTGACGCCATGAAGGAGGCTTATGGAAAATTCCTTGAGCTCTGTCTCAGATTTAAGCCAGTTGTATTTATCGCAGCCATTGCCCTCCTGATTGTATCAGCCTGGGGCTGTATATCAAAGGGAATGACCTTTATGGATATGGACATGGAGACTAACCAGCTGTCTGTAACCATTGCCCCAAAGGAGGACGAGAAGCTTGATTTTGACGAGCTTACAGCCTTATCTGATGAGGTCATGGACAGAATATCAGATATAGATGGAATAGAGACAATCGGTGCCACAGCAGGAGGCAGCTCTACAATGAGCCTTATGAGTTCTTCCACAGATTCTGTCAGCATGTATATTATTCTGGATGAGGACTCAGGTGTAAGCTCCTCAGAGGTGGCAGACCAGATTGCAGAAAAGACCAAGGACATGGACTGTGATATCAGCACAGATACATCATCAATGGATATGACATCGTATTTTGGTTCAGGTATTTCTGTGAAAATCAAGGGAAACGACCTGGATAAGCTGCAGGATATTGCAGCGGATGTATCAAAGATACTTGAGGACACCGAGGGTGTGATTGACATTGATGACGGACTGGATGATACGACAGCCGAGCTTAAGATTACTGTGGATAAGGAAGAGGCTGCAAAATATGGCTACACTGTTGCCCAGGTCTTCCAGTTAGTCTATGCAGATATGTCATCAAGCAAGAGTGCCACAACCATATCGACAGATATTAAAAAGTATGAGGTATATTTGCAGACAGAAGACCAGTCAGAGCTTACAGTGGAGGACATAAAAGCTCTTAGCTTTACCCACACAAATGATGATGGAGAGGAAGAGGAGATACCGCTTACCAAAATCTGTGACATAGAAGAGACAAGCACCCTAAGCACTATTAACAGAGATTCCCAGACCAGATACATCACAGTATCAGGCGGTGTAGATGAGGACCACAACGTAACACTTGTGTCAAATAAAATCCAGAAATCCCTGGATAAGCTGGAACTGCCAGAGGGCTACAGTGTAGAGATGGTCGGAGAGGATGAGACCATAAATGATGCAATGAGCCAGATGGTACTCATGCTTGTACTGGCAGTTATATTTATTTATCTCATTATGGTTGCCCAGTTCCAGTCACTGGCATCACCATTTATTATTATGTTCTCCATTCCGCTTGCATTTACAGGAGGCTTCCTGGGACTTATCATAGCAAGGCAGGAGCTTGGAGCCATATCAATGCTTGGCTTTATAATGCTTGCAGGTCTCATAGTAAACAATGGTATTGTGCTTATTGACTATATCAATCAGGCGAGAAGAGCGGGCATGAGCAAGCATGATGCGATTATAGATGCAGGCAAGACCAGAATCCGTCCAATACTTATGACTGCCCTTACTACAATACTTGCCATGTCGACATCTGCTATTGGAATGGGACAGGGGTCAGAAATGATGAGACCTATGGCTATTACAATTATTGGTGGACTGGTGTATGGTACGGTGCTGACGCTTATTGTGATTCCTTGTATATATGATGCCTTCAACAAGGAGAAGGATATGAGGGAGGATTTTTAAAAATATAATGTCTGCATGGGAAGTTCGGAGAGCGTGTGCTTCCCACGCTATAGGCTGTGAAACCAGATGACATACAGTGTATTTTGCATAAAAAATATGAAAGCAGCCCCGAGGGCTAATCGAGGATAGGTTAGTGACAAATTGTTTGGGGCATACGTTGCGGAGGTGTTGAGCCTCGGTGCAGTTCATATTTTGTTCTGCTGCCATGCATCCAGAGAAGCTGCCAGT